>JAEXBT010000127.1 GCA_023393895.1 Pseudomonadota bacterium | reverse complement strand
CCGCCGTGATGCCCGATTGCACATCACCGGGGAAGATCGCCGCGATCCGCGAACTGGGCGCCCATTGCGACCTGACACCACCGGGCATGTGCACGCAGGCGCGGGCACGCGAGATCGCCGCGAACGGCGCCTGCTTCCTCGACCAGTTCGGCCTGGCCGAGCGTGCCACCGACTGGCGCGGCAACAACAACATCGCCGAATCGATCATTGGCCAGATGGCACGCGAGCCGCATCCCGCGCCGGCATGGATCGTTTGCGGCGTCGGTACCGGCGGCACCTCGGCCACGATCGGCCGCTACCTGCGCTATCGCGGCCTGCCGACCCGGCTGGCTGTCGCCGAGCCGGCCGGCATGGTCTACGCCAAGGCCTGGCCGCAGCGCGACCGCGACGCGCACGTGGACTGCCTGAGCCTGATCGAGGGCATCGGCAGGCAGAACGTGGAGCCGAGCTTCCAGTTCGGCGTGGTCGATGAAGTGATCGAGGTGGCCGATGTCGCGTCGATCGCGGCGATGCTGTTGCTGGAGGAGCGGCTGGGCTTCCGTTATGGCGGCTCATCCGGCACCAACCTCGTGGCCTGCCTCCAGCTCGCCCAACGCATGCGCGAAGCCGGCGAGCAGGGCAGCATCGTCACCCTGCTCTGCGACCGCGGCGCGCGCTACCGCGAGACGCTCTACGACGCCGACTGGCGCGAGGAAAGGGGCATCCAGCCGCAGGCGTGGCTCGATGCCTTGCGCGGCGCGCTCGAAACCGGCGTGCTGGTGCCGCCGGCCTGAGGTTCAGTTCGCGAAGCGCTCGCGCAGGCTGCTGACGCGCGCCTCCATCAGCCGGGTTTCGCAACCCAGCCGCTCGTCCTCGGGCGTCACGGTCTCGCAGCTGGTGACGAGGTTCGCCTTCCACGCCGCCTGTTCCTGGTCGATGCCGGCATCCGCTGGCAGCGACTGCAGCACGGCATCCAGGTCCGTGCTGGCCTTGCGGTGCGCTTCGGTAGCGGCGGCGCTGGCAGGTGCCGCCGATGGCGCCGCCGCGCGCGGATCCGCCGTGGTATCGGCATCAGGCGCCGGCGCATCGCACGCGGCAAGGATCAGCAGGGTAAGCGGAAGGACGGCAACGATCGGGCGCATGACGGACCGGAGAATGTGGGGAACCACCAGCTTACGCCCTTGTCGCGAACGCGGCATGCAGGACTTCGTCTTCGCCGCTTGCGCGCAACCCGTTTCAGCCGTGATGCCATCGCGATGACGCGCCTGTCATCGCCACTTCGCTTAGGCTGGAACAAACCACGAAGGAGAGTGCCATGCCCGCCACGTTCACCAAGGCCCAGGCCAGCAAGCTGCTCAACGCCACGGAAATGAAGCTTTTCGAGGAATCGCGCATCAACGCCCTGCGTGCCTTTTCCGCCAGCCAGCTCGACCGCCGCGTCGAGCGTGTGCGTGCCCTGCGCGACAAGGCGCGCGATCAGCTGCAGCGCCAGCGCATCGCCCTGCGCGAGAAGACCGGCAGCAAGCGCGGCGCGAGCGGCACCGCCAACCAGCAGCGCAGCAAGGACAAGCTGGCGCTGATCGGCGACATCCTCAAGCGTTTCGAGGGCCAGTTGAAGGTGGCGCGCCGCAATGAGAAGGCCGGCATCGTGCCGAAGGCCGCACCCAAGCGTCGGGTGACCCGCAAGGCCGCGGTGTCGCGCGCACGTGCGCCCGACAAGGACTTCACCGCCTCGCGCATGCGCGTGCGCAAGCGCGCAGACGATGAAGCCGGTGACACCATGAAGGCCCGCAAGACGGCCAAGAAAGCCGTAAAGAAGGCCGCAAAGAAGACCACGAAGCAGGTGGCCAGGAAGACAGTCGCCGCCAGCAAGTCGACCATGCGCAAGCAGGCGATCACGCCTGCGGCAAAGCGGGCGACCCGCAAGGCCCCGGCGCCACCGTTCGACGCCGCACAAGAGACCCGCGGCAAGCGCACCGCGAATATCCATGACCTCAATGAAGCGGGGCAGGGTGGCCTGCATGGTGGCTACGCCAACGACCGCGCGCGCAACATCGCGCAGCAGAAGAAGCTGGAAGCGGGTGGACTGACCGCAATCCAGTCGCACCTGAGCGCACGCGTTCGCCGCACGCAGGGCCGGCGCGACCGCAGCTGAGCGTTGCTTTCCCGCCCATCGAAAAAGCGCCCCGCAGGGCGCTTTTTCGTGGAGCATCAAAGCTCAGGCGCGCGCGAACACCAGCGTGGCGTTGGTGCCGCCGAAACCGAAACTGTTCGACATCACCGTGTCGAGCTTCGCGTCGCGGGTCTCGCGCACGATCGGAAAGCCTTCGCAACGCGGATCGAGCTGCTCGATGTGGTGCGAGGCGGCGATGAAACCGTCGCGCATCATCAACAGGCTGTAGATCGCCTCATGCACGCTGGCGGCGCCGAGCGAGTGGCCGGACAGCGCCTTGGTCGACGACAGCGGCGGCATCGCGTCGCCGAACACCTCGCGCACCGCGGCCAGCTCGGTGACATCGCCCAGTGGCGTCGAGGTGCCATGGGTGTTGAGGTAGTCGATGCCGCGGCCGACGCCCTCCATCGCCATCTTCATGCAACGCACCGCGCCCTCGCCGCTCGGCGCCACCATGTCGGCGCCGTCGCTGGTCACGCCGTAGCCGATGAGTTCGGCATGGATGCGCGCGCCGCGCGCCTTCGCGTGTTCGTAGTCCTCGAGCACCAGCATGCCGCCGCCCGAGCCGATCACGAAGCCGTCGCGGTTGGCGTCGTACGGCCGCGAGGCGACAGCCGGGGTGTCGTTGAAATGGGTGGAAAGCGCGCCCATCGCATCGAACATGCAGCTCATCACCCAGTGCTCCTCCTCGCCGCCGCCGGCGAAGACGATGTCCTGCGCGCCGTGGCGGATCAGGTCGGCCGCCGCACCGATGCAGTGCGCGGAAGTCGCGCAGGCTGCCGAGAGCGAGTAGCTCACGCCCTGCAACCCGAACGCGGTGGCGAGCGTGGCCGAGACCGTCGAGCACATCGTGCGCGGCACCATGTACGGCCCGACCTTGCGCAGGCCCTTCTCGCGCATCAGGTCGGAGGTGGCGAGCTGCCATTCCGGCGAACCGCCGCCGCTTCCGGCGATCAGGCCGACCCGGGGCGAACGCAGTGATTCAGGATCAAGGCCGGCGTCGGCGACCGCGTCACGCATCGAGACATGAGCGTAGGCCGCGGCATCGCCCATGAAGCGCTTCTGCTTGCGTTCGATCTCGGCATCAAGATCGATGTCGCACACGCCCGCCACCTGAGAGCGCATGCCGAGTTCTGCGTACTGCGGCATTGCGCGGATGCCGCTGCGGCCTTCGCGCAGCGAACGTGCCACGGTGTCCGCATCATTGCCGAGCGGTGAGACGATGCCGTAGCCGGTGACCACCACGCGCCGCATCAGAAATCCTCCGTCGAATTGAACAGGCCCACGCGCATGTTGCTGGCGGTGTAGATCTCGCGGCCATCGACCAGGGTGCGGCCATCGGCGATGACCATGCGCAGCCGCCCGCGCATCACCCGGCGGATGTCGATCTCGTAACGCACCAGCTTCGCCTTCGGCAGGATCTGCCCGGTGAACTTCACCTCACCGACGCCGAGCGCGCGGCCGCGGCCGGATTCGCCCATCCACGGCAGGAAGAAGCCGGTCAGCTGCCACATCGCGTCCAGGCCCAGGCAGCCCGGCATCACCGGATCGCCGATGAAGTGGCAATCGAAGAACCACAGCTCCGGGGTGACATCGAGTTCGGCCTCGATGCGACCCTTGCCGAACGCGCCCCCCTCTTCGCTGATGTGGGTGATGCGATCGAACATCAGCATCGGCGGTGCCGGCAGCCTGGCGTTGTCCTGGCCGAACAGCTCGCCACGGGCGCAGGCGAGCAGGGCTTCGCGGTCGAAAGCGTGGGGTCGGGTCATCGACGCAATCGTAGTGTCAGGAATCTTGGAGTGTAATTCAGCAGGCCGTTGCCGCGCTGCCGCATGAGGCTGTCGCTGTTCAGTTCTATAGTCGCTCGCGACCCGCCTCGGTGCCCGGTTGCCGGCCGCCACGGCCGTGGACGTAGTGCTGCTTGACCTGCATCAGCGACACGCAAGAAGGGCAGGCGCAACCTGCCCCAAACAGGCTGAATCAACCCCGGGGACCCCAGGATGAACCGCAAAGCACTCTGTCTCTTCATCGCCGCCGCGCTCGCGCTGGCGGGCTGCAAGGCCAATAACGACGGCACCGCCGCCAGCGGCACCGAGTCCGATACCGGCGGTTCGCGGAAGGGCGACTTCGGCCCGCCCCAAGGCGAGCCGATCAAGGCCGTGCTCACCGCACCGCCGATGGTGCCGCCGGCCACCGGCCGCAGCGCACCGGCCAAGGTGATCGTCGAGCTCGACGTCATCGAGAAGGAGATGCCGATCTCGGAAGGCGTGACCTACACCTTCTGGACCTTCGGCGGGACTGTGCCCGGCAGCTTCATCCGCGTGCGCCAGGGTGACACGGTCGAATTCCACCTGCGCAACATGCCCGACAGCAAGATGCCGCACAACATCGACCTGCACGGCGTGACCGGCCCGGGTGGCGGTGCCGCGGCCAGCTTCACCGCGCCCGGCCACCAGACCCAGTTCACCTTCAAGGCGCTCAATGCCGGCCTCTACGTCTACCACTGCGCCACCGCGCCGGTGGGCATGCACATCGCCAACGGCATGTACGGCCTGATCCTGGTCGAGCCGCCGGAGGGCCTGCCGAAGGTGGACAAGGAATTCTACGTGATGCAGGGCGACTTCTACACCACGGGCAAGTACCGCGAAAAGGGCCTGCAGCCGTTCGACATGGAAAAGGCGATCGACGAGAACCCGACCTACGTGCTGTTCAACGGCATGGAAGGCTCGATGACCGGCGACAAGGCGCTCAAGGCCAAGACCGGCGAGACGGTGCGCCTGTACGTGGGCAACGGCGGACCGAACCTGGTTTCCAGCTTCCATGTGATCGGCGAAATCTTCGACAAGGTCTGGTACGAAGGTGGCACCAAGTACCAGGAGAACGTGCAGACCACGCTGATCCCGGCTGGCGGTGCGGCGATGATGGAGTTCCACATGGAAGTCCCCGGCAGCTACGTGCTGGTCGACCACTCCATCTTCCGCGCCTTTAACAAGGGCGCGCTGGCGATCCTGCAGGCGGACGGCCCGGAGAACAAGGCGATCTTCTCGGGCAAGGAAGTGGACGAGGTCTACCTGGGCGACCAGGCCGCCGGCACCAGCCGTGCACCGGTGGCCGCCGCAGCCGCAGCCGCCAAGGCCGGCACGCTGACCCAGGAAGAGCAGGTGGCAGCAGGCCAGGTCCTGTTCGCCGGCACCTGCTCCACCTGCCACGGCACCGATGGCAAGGGCATGGAAGGCGTGTTCCCGCCGTTGGCCGGCTCCGACTACATCAAGGCCAACCCCAAGCGCCTGCCCGAGATCGTCCTGCACGGCATGCAGGGGCCGGTGAAGGTCAATGGCAAGGACTACAACTCGATCATGCCGCCGATGGCGCAGCTGACCGACGACGAGGTCGCCAACATCTCCACCTACGTGCTCAACAGCTGGGGCAACCCGGGCGGCCGGGTCAGCACCGCCGATGCCGCCGCCGCGCGCAAGGCCAAGCCGGTCAACGCGTCCGAGGGCCACTGATGCGGAAAGCCGCCGTCCTGTCGGTGCTGCTGCTCCCCGCGCTGGCGCTCGCCGCCAACGCGACGGCGTGGAAAGCTTTGCCGGGCGGCGTCTTCAACTCCGCACTGCAGTACGAGGATCGCAGCACGGTGCGCATCGCGCCGTTCCGGCTGATGGAACTGCCGGTGACCAATGCGCAGTTCCTCGAGTTCGTCCGCAAGCATCCCAAGTGGCAACGCGGCAAGGCGCCGGCCGTGTTCGCGGAGAGCCGCTACCTGCAGCACTGGGCCGGCCCGACCACGCTCGGCGCCAAGGCCCAGCCGCAGCAGCCGGTGGTCAACGTCAGCTGGTTCGCCGCGGCCGCCTACTGCAAGGCGCAGGGCGCGCGGCTGCCGACCTGGAACGAGTGGGAATACGCCGCCGCCGCCGACGAGCGCCGCACCGACGCCCGCAACGACCGGGTCTGGAAGGAGCGCATCCTGCGCTGGTACTCGCGGCCCTCCAATGCGCCGCTCTCGCGGGTCGGGCTGCAGGCCGCCAACGCCTACGGCATCCGCGACCTGCATGGCCTGGTCTGGGAATGGACGGGCGATGCTTCCTCCCTGCTGGTCGATGGCGACAACCGCAAGCAGGGCGATGCCGACACCACCAAGTTCTGCGGTGCCGGCGCGCTGTCGATGCGCGACCGCGACAACTACGCGGTGATGATGCGGGTGGCGATGCTCTCCTCGCTGGAAGCCGACGATGTCACCGGCAACATGGGTTTCCGCTGCGCGAAATGAGTCGCGCCGCCTCACGGAGTCCACGATGAAGCACCCGACGTTCATCCTCGCCGCCGCGCTGGCGCTGCTGCTGCCTGCCGCTGCGATGGCCCGGGGTCCCGCGCCGCAGGCCAAGGCCGCGCCGTTGCCTGCCGATTCCATCTATCAGCTCGATGCACGCATGGTGGACCAGTCCGGCCGTGCCACTGCGCTCTCGGCACGCCGCGGGCGCCCGCAGCTGGTGACGATGTTCTACACCTCGTGCCGCTACATCTGCCCGCTGATCATCGACAGCGCCTTCGCCGTCGAGCGCGCGCTCACCCCGGCCGAACGCGCCGCGCTCGGAGTCACCTTCATCAGCATGGATCCCAAGCGCGACTATCCCGCCGCGCTCACCCGGGTCGCCACCCGGCGCAAGGTGGATCTTTCCCGCTGGACGATGCTGCGCCCGCGCGAAGGCGATGTCCGCGGCATCGCCGGCGTCCTCGGCATCCGCTACCGGCTGCTGGCCGATGGCGAGTTCAACCACACCAGCGCGCTGGTGCTGGTCGATGCCCAGGGCCGTCCGTTGGCGCGCACCGAAAAACTCGGTGGTTCTCCTGATCCCGAATTCGTCGCCGCGGTGAAGAAGGCGCTGGCAAACTAGAAGCTCAGGCTGCTGCCGGCAAACGATGCGTGCGTCGATGCCGCGTTGCGAGCCACAGGGCGATGCCCAGTAGGCCGCCTGCGATGAACCACGGCATGCCCGGCAGTTCCATGGGCGCACGATCACCGATGAAGAACGCGAAGCTGCTGGTGTAGAGCGTCGGCGCGACGATCCCCGCAAGGCTGACCAGACTCGCCATCGCACCCTGCACGCGGCCCTGCGCCTCCGGCCCGACTTCACGCGTCACCAGTGACTGCGCGGCCGGCCCGGCCAGTCCCCACAGCGCCATCACCGGCACCACCGCCAGGAACATCCAGCCCTGCGGTGCCAGTCCGTAGCCGATGAAGCCCAGCGTCCCCGCGGCCAGCCCGAACACCAGCGTGTTCTGTTCGCCGAAGCGCGGCGCCACCCTGCGCACCAGCAACCCCTGCACCAGCGCCGAACACACGCCTACCGCCGCCAGCACCCAGCCCACTTCCTGCGGGCCCCACTGGTAGCGGTAGTCCGCGTACAGCACGAACATGTTCGGATACACGTAATGCGCGAGGTTGGACAGCAGCAGGATCGCGGCCAGCATGAACATCTGCGGATACCCCGCGATCAGCTTGACCGCCCCGATCGGGTGCGCCTGTCGCCACTCGAAGCGCGCGCTGCGCCGCTCCGGCGGCAGTGATTCGGGAAGCACGAAAAGGCCATAGCAGAAGTTCAGCAGCGCGAGGATCGCCGCGCCCCAGAACGGCCAGCGCAGGTCGTAATGGCCGAGCCAGCCGCCCAGCATCGGCCCGACGATGAAACCCAGGCCGAACGCCATGCCGATCATCCCGAACGCACCCGCGCGCTTCTCCGGTGGCGTGACATCGGCGATGTAGGCGTTCGCGGTGGTGAAGCTGGCCGAAGTGATTGCCGACAGCACCCGGCCCACGAAGAGCCACATCAGGCTCGGCGCGAGCGCCATGAAGACGAAATCGAGACCGAGCCCCAGGCAGGACAGCAGGATCACCGGCCGGCGGCCAAAGCGGTCGGACAGCGCGCCCTGGATCGGCGCCGAGAAGAACTGGATCGCGGCGAAGGCGGTACCGAAGATTCCGACCCAGTAGCTGGCGGTGCGGATGTCGCCGCCGACGAACTCCTGCACCAGGTGCGGCAGCACCGGGATGATCAGCCCGAACGCGAGGATGTCGATCAGCACCGTGATGAAGATGAAGATCAGCGCGGCGCGGCGCACCGGCGGCTGGACGGGAGCGGTCATGCGGATTCCGTGGACAGGTTCGATACCGCGACTCAGGGCGGCCAAGCGTCGGCGGCGAGCATCGTCGCATGATCACGCAGGTCTTCGGGCCAGCCGGCGATCTCCGCCTCGAAACGGGTGATGTCGCCGGCAAACAGCGCGCGCGAGGCTTCCTCGAAGCCGAGCCGATCACCAGCCATCGCCACCATGAACCTGTAGCTGCGCTCCTGCGCCGCGCGACGGGCATCGCCCTGCGCGTTCTCGCGGCGCGCGGCCTCGACCAGCTTGCGCAGCGCCACCGATGCACCGCCGGGCTGGGCGCCCAGCCATTGCCAGTGGCGCGGCAACAGGGTCACCTCGCGCGCCACCACGCCCAGCCGTGGCCGCCCGCGACCGCGCCGGACGGGTTCCGCGGACCCGCTTTCGCTGGCCGGAATCGCCTCGCGACTCAGGCGCTGGACGATGTCCGCGGGCCCGCCCCGCAGGTCCAGGTCGATCAGTCGTCCCGCGCGGTCATCGAAGATCAGCAGGTGACCGTCCGGCCGTGCGGCCAACGCCTGCTGCGCGCGCAGGGCGACATGGCGCAGCTCGCCGGCGGCGATCCGTCGGTCGTCCAGAAAGGCGGTGCAGCGGGTGTCGGGGCGGTAGGCGGCGGGCAGCTCCATCCCGCCATTGTTTTCACCCGGAGCAAATTGTCAATGCCGGATCAGCGGCGGCCCGGTTCGATGAAACGAAGGAATTCGTTGCGGGTGCGGGCATCCTCGCGGAAGGTGCCAAGCATAGTGGAGGTCACCATGCTCACCCCGCGCTTGTGCACGCCACGGGTAGTCATGCACTCGTGCGCGCCCTCGACAACCACCGCGACCCCGGCCGGCTCCAGCGCGCGCTGGATGCAGTTGGCGATCTGCGCGGTCATCTTCTCCTGCACCTGGAAGCGGCGCGCATAGGCATCCACGACCCGTGCCAGCTTGCTGATCCCGACCACGCGGCCCTTGGGCAGATAGCCGACGTGCACCTTGCCGATGATCGGCGCCATGTGGTGCTCGCAGTGGCTTTCGTATTCGATGTCCCGCAGGACGATCATCTCGTCGTAGCCGGCGACTTCCTCGAAGGTGCGCAGCAGGTAGGCGTCGGGATCGATGGCGTAACCGGCGAACCAGTCGCCATAGGCCTTGACCACCCGCTTGGGCGTGTCGAGCAGGCCTTCGCGCGCCGGGTCCTCGCCGGCCCAGCGCAGCAGCGTGCGCACCGCGGCCTCGGCGTCCTCGCGGGCGACGCCGTGGCGCTGGTCGTCGTTCGGGTCGAGGGGGCCGGATTCGAGTTGGTCTTCCATCCGGCCATGGTAGCGCGATGCCGGTGCCACTTCGTCGTTCGCCCAAAGAAACACGGGCCACCCGAAGGTGGCCCGTGCTGGCTCTCTGGAGTGTCGATTGGCCGCATCTGCAGAAACCTGCCGCCTGCCACCGACGAGCCGGTCCGATGTCAGCGCATCGGACGTGTTGCTCGATTAACGGCCGTCGCCGTCGGCGTCGCCCGGCATGGCGCGCTCGATGTGGTGCCAGCCATCGCGCACCGCGCCCTTGGCCTCGTTCCACGCCAGGCGCGAATCGGCCTTGGTCGCTTCCCAGTTGCGCTCGAGGTCGGATTCGATGTCCTCGAAGCGCTGGCCACGGTACTGGCCGTAGGTGTCATAGCCGTACTTGTAGGCCGGCTCGTAGTCCGACCACTCGCGACCGGCCGAGTAATACGGCGCGTTGCGGTAGTTGGCCTCGAAGTGGCGGCTGTACTCGGTCGGGTTGACCGCTTCGGCGATCGCGTCGCCGGCCTTGGCGCCACCGACCGCACCGGCTACCGCACCGACAACGGTGCCGACCGGACCGGCCATGGAGCCGAGGGCCGCGCCCGCGACAGCGCCGCCGACCGCGCCGGTACCGGCGCCGATGCTGTGATCCTTCTTGACTTCGTTCGTCATGACTTTGCTTCCTTCTTGTATGTCTTGTTGCAGGGAACCCGGGGGAGGGTCGAGTGCACCGACGCGTCTTGCGGATGCCTTGCCGATGCAGGGCGTGCGTCGATGGGTCCAAGCTAGGCGGATGGCGATGGCACGGATGTGAAATCGCGGCACACGGCGCGAAATCGGCGTTACCGGTTCAGCGCGGGCGCGGGAAAGACAAGGCGCCGTGAGCGCGACGCGAGCGCCACGTGACGGCCGCTGCACCACAGGCGCCGAGCGGGCCTCCATTCAGGATGAATCCGCCACCCTAGCCCGTTGGGGTTTCCTGACCGAGCACATGCCCGACATCCCGATGCCCGCCGTGCAGCTGGACAACGTGCGCCTCGTGCGCGGCGGACGCACCATCCTGGACGCGATCAACCTGACGGTCCCCACCGGCAGCGTCACCGCCGTGCTCGGTCCGTCCGGCAGCGGAAAATCGACCCTGCTGGCCGCGTTGACCGGTGAGCTGGAGCCCGCGACGGGTCGCGTGCAGGTGTTCGGCGAGGCGGTACCGCGCAGGCCGCGCGAACTGCTGGCGATGCGCAAGCGCTTGGGCGTGCTGCTGCAGGGCAACGGCCTGCTCACCGACCTCACCGCGGCGGAGAACGTGGCACTGCCGCTGCGTACTCATACGGACCTGCCGGACGCGGTCATCGACACGCTGGTGGAGATGAAGCTGCATGCGGTGGGCCTGCGTGCCGCCGGTGGCCTGTATCCGCGCGAACTGTCCGGCGGCATGGCGCGTCGTGTCGCGCTGGCGCGCGCGCTGGCGCTCGACCCGCCGCTGATGATCTACGACGAACCGCTCACCGGCCTCGACCCGATCGCTTCGGGCGTGATCATGAGCCTGATCTCGCGGCTCAACCGCACACTCGGCCTGACCAGCATCATCGTCACCCACCACGTGCACGAGACGCTGCCGGTCGCCGACCATGCGGTGGTGATCGCCAACGGCCGCATCGTGTTCGATGGCACGCCGGCGGAGCTGCAGGCCAGCGACGACCCGCTGGTGCGGCAGTTCCTCGACGGCCAGCCGGACGGCCCGATCGCCTTTGACGCGGCACCGAGGCACGCGGCATGAGCGCCTTCGCCAACCTCGTGCGCGCCATCGGCCAGGCCGGACTGTTCTCGTTCGCGGTGCTGCGCGCGTCGAAGCCCACGCGCGACTTCTTCGCAGAACTGGTCCGCGAGATCTACAAGATCGGCGCGCGCTCGCTGCCGATCATCGCGGTCGGTGGCGCCTTCGTCGGCCTGTCGGTGATCCTGCTCGGCTATCGCGCACTCGACACCTATGGCGCCAGCAACCAGGTCAGCGTGATGCTCGGCCTGGGCCTGTATCGCGAACTTGCCCCGGTGCTGACCGCGCTGCTGTTCATCGGTCGCGCCGGCTCCTCGATCGCCGCCGAGCTCGGCCTGATGCGCGCCACCGACCAGATCACCGCGCTCGGCCTGATGGCGATCGACCCGGTCGCGAAGGTGGTCGCGCCACGGTTCTGGGCCGCGGTCATCTGCGTGCCGCTGCTCACCGCCTTCTTCATCAGCTTCGCGATCCTGGCCGGCTGGTTCGAGGCGGTGCGGATCATCGGCCTGGACGACGGCACGTTCTGGCAGGCGATGAAGGATGCCGTCGACCTGGGCGACGATTTCCTCGGCGCCTTCATCAAGGCCGGCGTGTTCGGCGCGGTCGCCGCGCTGGTCGCCGCCTACGTCGGCTTCCATGCCGAACCCACCATCGAAGGCACCTCGGTGGCGACCACCCGCGCGGTGGTGAACGCCTCGCTGCTGGTGCTGATGTTCAATTTCGTGCTCTCGGCACTGATGTTCCGGTGAGCCCCCGCATGACACAGGTGATCCCATGAGCCTCCGCGGCCCCCGTCTCGAATTCGCCGTCGGCGCCTTTCTGCTGCTGGCACTGGCCACGCTGCTGGCGCTGGCGATCGTTTCCACCAACGGCAAGTTCTCCTTCGGCGGTGGCGGCAGCTATCCGCTGAAGGCGCGCTTCACCAGCATCGGCCAGTTGCGCGCCTCCGGCCCGGTCAAGATCGGCGGGGTCACGATCGGCAATGTGGCGGATATTCAGCTGGACCCGGTTAAATACGATTCCATCGTCACCCTCGCCATCAACAACAAGTTCAAGGATCTGCCTGCCGATACCACCGCGGGCATCTACACCAGCGGCCTGCTGGGCGAGGCCTACATCGGCCTGCAGCCCGGCGGCGAGCCGGAGGTGCTGAAGCCGGGCGACGAGATCGCCTTCACCCAGCCCGCCGTCGACCTGCTGCAGCTGGCCGGCAAGTACATGTTCGGCACCGGCGCCTCCACGCCCGCGGATGACGCGGATGCGGAAGCGGCCGACACCACTGACACGACTCTTTCGGAAGACATCACGCCATGACCCGTTCCCTGCTTTCCCTCGCCGTCGCCGCCGCGCTCGTCCTGACCGCCGCGCCCTTCGCCGCGCAGGCACAGGCCAGGCCGGCAGCCGCCGCGCAGAGCATGGCCGGCACCCCGAGCAAGCTGGTGCTGGACAACTCGACCCGCGTGCTGGCCACGCTGGAGAAGCGCCGCGCCGAATTCACCAAGAACCGTGGCGCGCTGCGTGCCTTCATCAACAGCGAGTTCAACAAGATGTTCGACCGCGACTATGCGGCGCGACTGGTCCTCGGTCGCCACGCGCGCGGTGCCAACGACGCCGACGTCAAGCTGTTTGCCGACGCGCTGGCGGACAACCTGATGTCGCGCTACGGCTCCTCGCTGCTCGACTTCAACACGCAGCTGCGCGTGCGCATCAAGTCGGAGACCGCACTGCCCGGAAACCGCGGCGTGCGCGTCGCCAGCGAGATGCTGCGCGCCGGCGGTGAGCCGATCCCGGTCGATTACATGATGCGCAAGGTCGGCAACCAGTGGCAGGTGTTCGACGTCATGGTCGAAGGCGTGTCGTTCGTGCAGACCTTCCGCAACCAGTTCGACTCGCCGCTGTCCCAGCGCGGCATCCGCGCGGTCGCGGGCGAGCTGAAGGCCGGAAAGATCCGCGCCAATGCCAAGTGAGACACCCACCGTCTCGGTGAGTCGCCGCGAGGATGCGCTGGTGTTCGACGGGGTGCTGACGCGCCCCGTCGTCGCATCCGCATGGCGTGCGGCGGAGCCATTGCTGACCGGCGCCACCCGGATCGACCTGACCGCGGTATCACGGCTCGACAGCGCCGGGCTGGCGCTGCTGGCCACGCTGGCGCGTGCTGCGGGTATCCGCGATATCGAAGGCACGCCAGCCGGCCACGCCGAACTTCGCGCCGCCTACCGGCTGGATGATTCGCTGGCCTGCAGCGCCGGCTGATTCCAACGATAATCGCGCCTCCCCCAGACCCCAGACCGCGCCGCCCGTCATGTCTTCCAAGCCGCACCTGCACGGCCTGATCATCGCCTTCGCGCTGCTGCTTTCTGCCTGCGCCGGACAGGCCACGCGCACACCCGCGGCCGCGGAGATCGTCGAAGGCGCGGCGGCCGAGGTGCAGGCGGAAGCGCCGGTCGAAACCACGATCGATGCCGGTTCGGGCACCGGGGTCGACACTTTCGCGCCAGCCGTCAACGAAGGCGACAGGCCAGCGGTACAGGCGACCGGGACCACCGACGCAACCCCGCCCGCCAACGCCGTCTCCGATCCGACCTCCGCGGAAGACGACTTCACCGCGCTTTACGGCAATCCGGAATACGACCCCGTCGCCGACCCCAGCCTGCCTCCCGGCGTGGTGCTGCCCGCCAGCTACGACCCGTGGGAGCCGTTCAACCGGCGCATGCACGCGATCAACAACTTCATCGACCGTAGCCTCGCCAAACCGGTCGCCAGGGCCTACATGAAAGTGGTGCCGCGGCCGGTACGGCTGGGCGTCAGCAACTTCTTCAACAACCTCGGCCAGCCATCGGCGGCGATCAACGCGCTGTTGCAGGGCCGCCCGACCGATGCCGCGATCTCGATGCTGCGCTTCTCGGTGAACCTGACGCTAGGCGTCGGCGGGGTGTTCGATCCCGCTTCGCGGATGAAGATTCCCTACCGTGACGAGGACTTCGGACAGACGCTTGCGGTCTGGGGCTGGCGCCAGTCGCGTTACGTCGAGTTGCCGGTGTTCGGGCCGCGCACCGTGCGCGACCTGTTCGGCATGGCCGGCGACTCGCCACTGTCGCCGCTCAACCACGTCAACGACGCGCGCACCGTGGCCGCTGTGCGCGGGCTGCAGCTGGTCGATATCCGCACCCGGCTGTTCTCGGTGGATGCGATGCGCGAAGGCGTCGCCGACGAATACGCGCTCTACCGCGACGCCTGGCTGCAGCGGCGCAACTACCAGATCAGCAGCGGGCTGCGCAGCGCGCGCCAGCAGCAGCCGGACAACCTGCCCGATTGCCTGCTCGAGGAAGAGGAGAACCCGACCGTCCCGGTCGATGCGATTCCAATCAACCCCTGAGTTCCAGGCACCGGGCTTCCTAGACGCCGCGCAATGCGGCGTTCTCACATGCGCTCATTCGTCCCCATCCGGGGTTCCGATGTCGAAATCGAGCTGCGGCGCGCCCCTGGCCTGCGGCAGGGCCTCCACCCCGCGCAGCTTGCGCTCAATGGTGCGGGTCTTGCGGCTCGCCTCCGACAGGCTGCGGCCCACCGTCGTCACCTGCTTCTCGGCCTTCTCGAGGATGCCGGCGAACTTGCCGAATTCATTCTTCACCGCCCCGAGCGTCTGCCAGACTTCGCTGCTGCGCTTCTCGATCGCGAGCGTGCGGAACCCCATCTGCAGCGAATTGAGCAGCGCCAGCAGCGTGGTCGGGCCAACCAGTGTCACGCGATGCTCGCGTTGCACCGCGTCAAACAGCCCGGGCCGGCGGATCACCTCGGCATACAGGCCTTCGGTCGGCAGGAACAGCAGCGCGAAGTCGGTGGTGTACGGCGGTGCCACGTACTTGTCGCGGATCTTCTTCGCCTCGTCACGGATCCGGCGCTCGAGTGCCAGGCCGGCCTCATGCATCGCTGCGGCATCCGCGCGCTCCTGCGCATCGAGCAAGCGCTCGTAATCCTCATGCGGGAACTTGGCATCGATCGGCAGCCAGACGCTGCCGCCCTCCGTGCCACCCGGCAGTTTCACCGCGTATTCGATCCGCTCCGACGAGCCGGGCACGGTCGCCACGTTGCCGGCGTATTGCTCCAGCGTCAGCACCTGCTCGAGCAGCGCGCCGAGCTGCACTTCACCGAAGGTGCCCCGTGTCTTGACGTTGGTGAGCACCCGCTTGAGGTCACCCACGCCACTCGCCAGCTGCTGCATCTCGCCGAGCCCGCGCTGCACCGCCTCCAGCCGCTCGCTGACCAGCCGGAACGATTCCCCGAGCCTGGTTTCCAGCGTCGACTGCAGCTTCTCGTCCACGGTCGCGCGCATCTGCTCGAGCTTCTGCGCGTTGTCGGCCTGCAGCGTCTTCAGCTGCGAATCCACCTGCGCGCGCAACTCGCCGATGCTTTGCGCATTGCGATCGGTCAGTTCCTTCAGCCGCGCACCGAGCGATTCGGCGAACAATCGCTGCGCTTCGGTGGCTTCGCCGCGTGCACGGCGTGCATCGTCCTGGATCGAACTGCGGAATTCGTCGAGCCGCTTGTCGGTGCGTTCGGTGAGTTCATTCACCCGCTGGGTCAACGCGGTGTTGTGGCGAAGCTGCAGCTCGCCGGCCTCGCCGCGCGCCTGTCGCGTTTCCTCGGAGAGCGCATCCTGGAAACCGGTGAAACGCTCCCCGTGCTGACGGTCGAAGTCGGCCAGCCGGCTGGCGAATGCCTCCATCTGAGAGGATTGTGAACGCGACAGCGACTCAAGTGTGTCGCGCAGCTCGCCGCGGCCGCTGCGCTGTTCTTCGCGCAGCGCGTCCTCCAACTGATCACGCAGCCGCGCCAATGCCGCATCGGGCTTGCGCAGCAGCAGCAGGACCAGCAGGACGATGGCGATCGCGACTGCCGCCAGCAGCAGGATCAGGAGCAGGGAAGTTTCGGGCATCGTGCCAGTGTAGCGATGCCGGTCTCAGCTTCCGCGACTACGCCACGCTCGCCCCGAACAGCCGCCCGATCAGTGCCGTGGCGGCCATCGCCAGCGCGCCCCAGAACACCACGCGCGCCGCACCCTTGGCCATCGATGCGCCCCCGAGCCAGCCGGCCAGCGCACCGAGTACCGCCAGCAGCACCAGGGTCATCGCGGTGATCGCCATCGACAGGCCCTCGGCGCGCCACAGCCAGGCCATCAGCAGCGGCGGCAACGCGCCGATCGCGAACGCCGCCGCCGAGGACAGCGCGGCCTGCACCGGGCGCGCGGTCATGTGCTCGACGATGCCAAGCTCGTCGCGCAGGTGGGCCCCGAGCGCATCGTGGGCGGTCAGCTCCTTCGCGACCTGCTGCGCGAGATCCTTCGAAAGCCCGCGTTGCACGTAGATGTGGGTGAGCTCCTTGAGTTCCGCCTCCGGCATCTCCTCGAGCTCGCGCTTCTCCTTCGCCATGTCGGCGTTCTCGGTATCGGCCTGCGAACTGACCGAGACGTATTCGCCCGCCGCCATCGAAAGCGCCCCGGCGACGAGGGAGGCCACGCCGGTCATCAGGATCGTCTGCGGCGTGGCGGCCGCGGCGGCCACGCCAACCAGCAGCGAACTGGTCGAGATGAGTCCGTCGTTGGCGCCGAGCACGGCCGCGCGCAGCCAGCCGATGTTCTCGCTGCGATGGCGCTCATGATGGGGCGTGGCGATGATCTTCTTGGCCATGATCGAACTCCGTACGGGACCGGAAGGGTAGCGGAAGCGGGGTTATTCGTCGTGCCAGATCTCGTGGCTGTCCACCAGCACGCGCAACCTGGCCTCTTCCGCATCGGTGCGGGCGCCCGCCTCGGCCAAGGCGATCTGGGCGTGAGTGCGTTGCGCCATCAGCCAGTCGCCGAGCGTGAGCTCGCCCAGCTGCCAGCCGCGCCGGAGGCGCGCGGTCGCCACGCGGCTGGCCGCCAGTGCCTGCTGCTGCGCCTGCCATTGCGCCCGCAAGGTATCGGCGTGCAGCACCACGCGTTCCGCCTCGCGGGCGATGTCGCGGCGCATTGCGGCCAGATCACCGTGGGCAGCCGCGGCGCGCGCGCCCTCGGCATCAGCCAGTGCGGCCCGGTGGCGCCCACCGATGGGCATGCTGAAGACCACACCGACCGCACGCTCGGCACCGCCCAGGTCGCGCAGCGACCGCACACCAAGCGAAGGGTCAGGCAGGCGATCGGCACGGGCACGGGATGCGCGGGCATCCGCCTGCTCGGCATCGGCCTGGAGCGCACCGATCTCGTGGCTGCGGATGACGATGCGATCGATCCACGCCGCCGCGGTATCGGGCAAAGCATGCGGAGCGTCGACGCGGGGAATGCGTTCGGGGATCGGCACGGTGGGAAAGTCCCCGCGCAGGGTGTTGCGGGCTGCCTGCAGCGCCGAACGCGCGGCCAGCAACCGGGCCTGCGACTGCGCCACCTCCACCTCCAGCAGGTCCAGGTCCTTGCGCGCTGCATCCCCCAGCTGCACGCGCCGCGCTAGTGCCTTGCGCTCGTCGGCGAGCAGTCCGGTCTCGGACTCGGCGGTGTGCAGTCGCTCGCCGGCACGCAGCAGCGCCATCCAGCCTTCCAGCAGTCGACGCGCGGACTGGTGCCGGGCATCGTCGAGCCGCAACTCGGCGGCATGAATGCCTGACTCGCCGATGCGCCGATCCAGCGCAACCTTGCCGGGCCAGCGGAAGCCGCGACTCAGTGATACCTCGGATTCGTCATACCGATGGCTTCCGTCATTCGCATCCACCCGGCGTTGCTGGGCGATGACGCCGGCCTGCACCTCGTGCGGGCCGACCGCCAAGGCACGCGCCTGTGCCTGCGCGGCGTCGAGGCGCGCTCGTGCGGCAGCCACATCGGGCTGGGCGCTGATGGCCGCGTTGACGATGGCCCGGTCAGGCAGCCATTCCTGTGCCACCGCAGCCGGGATGATCGACGCAAGGGCCAGTGCGAGCAGCGTCTTCCTCATGCACCAAGCCTCCCGGTTTCCAGCACGGCCTCGGTCCACCAGCGCACGTCATGCGCATCGACATGGGTCCTGAGCAGATCGATGACCTCGTCCTTCATCCCGGCCGGAACCAGCATCCACAGCACCCGGCGACCGACTCGCCCACGCACCCGTTCGGCGGGCGAAGCCTTGCCGAAATCACTGGTATGGCCTTCGCCATGCAGCAGGGTGTAACCCGGCATCCGCGGGTCGGCGGTCAGCGATTCGGTGATCACGGTTTCCAGATGCGGCGGAAACACCAAGGTCACGCGCAGCCACTCACTCATGGCGATGCTCCGGTCGAAGGGGCTTCCCCCGCGATGCCATACCGCCGGTAAAGCAGGGGCATCAACAGGAGGGTGAGCGCGGTGGCGCTGACCAGTCCGCCGATCACCACGATGGCGAGTGGCCGCTGGATCTCCGAACCGGGGCCGGAGGCCAGCAGCAGCGGCACCAGACCGAGCGCGGTGATGCTGGCGGTCATCAACACCGGACGCACGCGGCGCCAGGCGCCCTCGCGGACCACGGTGTTGATGTCATGGCCTTGGTCATGCAGCTGGTTGAACTGCGTCACCAGCACCAGGCCGTTGAGCACGGCGACACCGAGCAAGGCGATGAAGCCCACCGAGGCCGGCACCGACAGGTACTGGCCGGACAGCCACAGCGCCACCACGCCGCCGACCAGCGCGAACGGGATGTTGCCGAGGATCAGCAGCGCCTGCCGCGCCGAACCGAAAGTCATGAACAGCACCACGAAGATCAGGGCGAGCGCCACCGGTACCACCAGCGCCAGCCGTGCCGCCGCGCGCTGCTGGTTCTCGAACTGGCCACCCCACTCCAGGCGGTAGCCAGCCGGCAACGCGACCTGTGCCGCCACGGCGGTCTTGGCGTCCTCGACGAAGCCGACCAGGTCACGACCTGCGACGTTCGCCTGCACCAGCGCGTAGCGTGATCCGTTCTCGCGGCCGACCTTGACCGGCCCGCTGCCCGGTACGATGCGGGCAATCGACGACAGCGGCACCTGCCCGCCTTCGGGCAGGCTGATGGTCACCTGCGCGAAACGCGCCGGCGACATCCGGACCGCGGTAGCGCCGCGCACCAGCACCGGCGTGCGCCGGTCGGGCTCGATCACCAGTCCGGCATCCACGCCTTCGACCTGCGCGCGCAGCTCGTCCTGCACGTCGGCCACCGCGAGCCCGAGCCGCCCCGCCGCCAGCGCATCGATATCCACCCGCAGGTAGTCCATGCCCTCGGTGGTCTGGGTCAGCACGTCCTGCGCGCCCGCCACCTTCTCTACCGTCGAGGCGATCCGCGCGGCCAGGTCGCCGAGCACCTCCAGATCGGCACCGAAGACCTTGATGGCCAAGTCACCGCGACTGCCGGTCAGCATCTCCGAAACCCGCATCTCGATCGGCTGGGTGAAGCCGTACTCGATGCCCGGGAAGCGATCGAGCACTGTGCGCAGCTGGCCGGTCAGCCACGCCTTGTCCGGCTTGCGCCATTCCGCCTTGGGCTTGAGTTTGAGGAACATGTCGGTTTCGTTGAGGCCCATCGGGTCCAGGCCCAGTTCGTCGGAGCCGACGCGGGCGACCACATGGTCGACTTCGGGCACCTCGGCCTTGATCGCGCGCTCGACCGCGAGGTCGATCTCGGCCGAGCGCTCGAGCGAGATCGACGGTGATTTCATCAACTGCACCAGCACATCGCCCTCATCCATGGTCGGCATGAAGCTCTTGCCCACGCCGAGATAGGCGATGGCACCGACCAGCAGCGCGACACCCGCCGCTAGGAACGCCGCCTTCGGTCGCGCCAGCGCCTTGTCCAGCAATGGTCGGTAGACGGCATCGACCTTGCGCATCAGCCAAGGCTCGGCATGCGCGCGCTCCTTCAACACGAACGAGGCAAGCACCGGCACGAAGGTCAGCGACAGCAACAGCGATGCGCCGAGCGCGAACACGATGGTCAGCGCGACCGGCCCGAACAGCTTGCCTTCCAGTCCTTCCAGGGTGAGCAATGGCAGGAAGGTCAGCGCGATGATCAGCATCCCGGCGGCCACCGGCGTAGCCACTTCATGGGTCGCGGCGAACACGCGATGTAGGCGCGGCAGGTGGGCGCCGGGCGCGTGCGGGTCGAGCCGGGTCACGGTGTTTTCGACCACCACCACCGCGGCATCGACCAGCATGCCGATGGCGATGGCCAGGCCGCCCAGACTCATCAGGTTCGCGCTCTGTCCGGTCAGCCGCATCAGCAGGAAGGTGGCCAGCGAGGCGAACGGCAGCATCAGCGCCACCACCACCGCCGCGCGGAACTCGCCGAGGAAGAGCAGCAGCAGGATCACCACCAGCACGGTCGCCTCGAGCAGCGCACTCTGCACGGTGCCGACTGCGCGCTCGATCAGGGTGCTGCGGTTGTAGAAGGGCACGATGGTCACGCCCGCGGGCAGCGTCGGCTGCATTTCGGCCAGCCGGGCCTCGACGCGCTTGACCAGTTGGGAGGCATCGGCACCGCGCAGCGCCACCACGATCCCCTGCACCGCCTCCTCGGTGCCGTCGCGGGTGACCGCGCCATAGCGCGTCATCGCTTCCACCCGCACCTGGGCGATGTCGCGGATCCGCAACGGCGGCATGCCGGACTTGACCACCACGTTGCCGATGTCGTCCGCGCCGGAGAGCGCTCCTTCAGCACGCACGATCAGCGCCGTCTCGCCGGCGGTCAGGCGTCCAGCACCGTCATTGCGGTTGTTGCGTTCCAGCGCCTGCACCACGTCGGCGAGGTGCAGGCCATTGGCGACAAGCCGTGCGCGATCGGGCACCACGACGAAACTCCTGGCCTCGCCGCCGAGTACGTTGACATCGGCCACCCCCGGCAGGGTGCGTAGCGCCGGGCGGAGCGTCCAGTCCAGCAGCGTGCGCTTTTCCTGCTGGCTCAAGGGGCCCTCGACGGTGAACATGAAGACGTCGGAGAGCGGCGTGGAGATCGGTGCCAGTCCGCCCGCCACGCCCGCAGGCAGGTCCGGCGCGATGTTGGCGTGGCGTTCGGCGACCTGCTGCCGCGCCCAGTAGATGTCGGTGCCTTCGGCGAAATCGAGGGTGATGTCGGCGATGGCGTACTTCGCGGTGGAGCGCAGCATGACCGCGTTCGGAACGCCGAGCAGTTCCATCTCCAGCGGCGTGACCACGCGCGTTTCCACTTCCTCCGGAGTCATGCCGGGTGCCTTCAGGATCATCTTGACCTGGGTGGGCGAGATGTCCGGATAGGCGTCGATGGGCAGGCGCATGAAGGCGACGAAACCCGCCAGCGCGATGCCTATGGTGGCCAGCAGCACCAGCAGGCGCTGTCGCAGCGAGAACTCGATCAGTCGCGCCAGCACGGCCTACTCCGCCACCGGCGCCAGCGATTTCAACACGCTGACACCCTTGGTCACGACGCGGGTTCCCGCGCCGAGCGCGGCGCCACGCACCACCACCGCATCGCCCTCGCCACCCAGGCGCTCCACCACCTGACCGCGAAAGCGGCCTTCCGCGTCCTCCACATACAGCACGTCGCGATCACCATGCGGAAGCAAGGCGCTGGCCGGCACGCTCACCGACTCTGGAGGGGCGGGCAACAGCAGGGTGAGCTCGAACTGCTGGCCGGCGATCAGTGCATCCGGCGCCTCGGCTCGCGCGCGGAGGCGCAGCATCTGGCTGGCGGTATCGGTATCGGCGCCAATCGCCAGCACTTCGCCCCGGCTGCCATCAGGCAGGGCAACGCTCAGTCCCGGACGCAATTGCGTGCGCAGGGTCACGGGTGCGTTGAACTGGATATCGAGCTCGCGGCTGTCGGCGATCACGAAGGCCGGCGCCATCGCCGCCATCGCCTGTCCCGGCATCGCCTGGCGCCGCAACAACACCCCGGCCTGGGGCGCGAGGATGTCGTATTCGCCGGGTTGACCGCCGGGTGCGCGGCGCAGCTGAGAGAGCTGCGCGTTCGCCTCTGCCACGCTGGCGCCCGCGGCGGAAGCGCGGGCAGCGCTTTCGGCACGACGCGCCGCCGGGATCAGGCCTTCGCGTTCGAGCAGGGCATCACGACGCGCCTGCTGGGCGGCCACGCCGGCTTCTGCGCGGGCACGCGCCAAGTCGCCCTGCACCGCGATCAGGTCACGGCTCTGTACGCGCAACAGCGGCTGGCCGCGGCGCACGCTCTCGCCTTCGTCCACCAGCACGCGGGTGACCACGCCGGCAAACGGCACGGTGACTTGGGTGCTGGCCGCCAGCGGTGGCATGGCTTCGGCCGGCAGGCCGGTCACCGGCACGTACGCGGCAGGCTCGGCGTCGACGGTCCGGATGCCCAAAGCCTCGCGCTGCGTGGCGGACAGGCTGACACGACCTTCCGCGTCGGCCTTCGGCACCGTGGACGCAGCCTCGGGTTCTCCGTCGGGGCGCCGCAGACAGAACATCGCGACGACCGCGACGATCGCGGCAAGCAGGACCCAGTGCAACGGCTTGAAGCGCAAGGCAGACATGGCGGCCCCCGGGATGAAAACAGAACAACTAAGTGTGCTGCCGTTGGCTTTGCGCGACCTTAAGGCCACGCGCATTCACAGCGCCGCGAAGTCTCCGAGCGTGGCGACGACTTCGCCGTGCTCCATCCGATGCGACAGCCGCAGGCCGAGTGCGTGGGCCATGGCCGACGACAGCGCCACCCCGAGTCCGGCGTGAGTGGCGTCGGCATCCTCCCCTGCGCCGCGCCAGTAGCGTTCACCGAACCGGGACAGATCCGTGGCATCGACCCCCGACGCTGCATTGCGGATCTCCAGCGACCAGCCCCACCCGGATTCGTGCATGCCCACGCGCACCGCCGTGTCGCGGTCCCCGTATTCGTGGGCGTTGTGCAGCAGATTGGTGAGGATGCGCTCCAGCATCCCGGCATCGCTGTGGATCCATAATGCGCCCGGCAGTTCGAAGTCGAAACGCGTGGCGACATCGAACCCCTCGGCCTGCCCCAGGCTGCGCGCCTGCTGCCGCACCAGCGCGACGAGGTCGAGCGGATCGGGTGCGGGCGCATCCTGCCCGGACTCGTAGCGCACCAGTGCCAGCAGGGCGGCCATGCCGCGCTCCATGCGCGCATTGGCCGCCAACACATGGTCGAGCCCGCGGCGCGCCGCCTCGGCGTCCCCCGACACGAGTGCGTGTTCGGCGCTGGCGCGCACCTCGGCCAGTGGCGTGCGCATTTCATGGGCGATGTTGCGCGAGAAGCGGCGTTCGCGCTCCACCGCATCCATCAGTCGCTGCATTGCTTCGCGCACGGCACGCGCATAAGGCTTGACCTCGATCGGCACGTTGGCAAGCGGCGGCAGCGCATCGCCGGGCCGGAGCTGCGCGAGGCGGTCACCATCCTCGCGCATGTGCACGAACGCCTTGCGAAGCAGCCACAGGCACAGCAGGACAGCCAATGCCGTCGCCACCAGCGTGCCCAGCAGCAGCACGCCATGCATGGCCCGCTCGGTGCGATCCCAGCTTTCGCGCTCGGTGGCCATCACCAGCCAGCCGCCGTCACCCAGACGCACCTCCACCGCCCGACCGCGATGGCCATCGGGCAGATACACGTTTTGGAAGTGGGGCGAATCACGTTGCGGCCCGGCTGACAACGGGCGCGGACCGCTGTTGGAAGAGGCCAGCCGCAGTCGCCCATCATCGGCGTACACGGCGAAGAAGTCGTCATGACCGGCCATGTCATAACCGGCCAGCAGGCCTTCCAGCTCCTCATCGTCGTGGCGCACGATGCCCGCCGCGAGCGACTGCGCACGGGTGTCGAGGAACTGATCCAGTCGGCGATACATGGCCTGATCCACCAAAAGGTCAAGCACCAGAAACAGGCCGCCAAGCAGCAGACCGATCCCGAGCACCAGCTGCCAGGCCAGGCGTCGCTGCAACGACCAGCCGCGCGTGTCAGTCGATGACATAGCCGAATCCGCGGCGGGTCTCGATCAGGTCCGGCACGCCCGCCTTGGCGAGCTTGGTCCGCAGCGTGCTGACGATCACCTCGACCACCTTGTCGGAGGCCTCGCTCGCGCTGTCGTACAGCCGGTCGAAGACCTGCGTTCGCGAGAGCACGCGCCCACGCTCGCGCATCAGCAGTTCCAGCAGCGCGTACTCCTTGGGCGTCAGCATCAGGTCGCTGCCCTGCCAACGCGCACGCCGGGCGTTGAGGTCGACTTCAAGCCCGCGATGCGCGAGTGTGGCATCGCCCGATTCGGGTGGCCGCCGCGCCAGCGCGCGCAACCGCGCCAGCAGCTCGTTCAGCGCGAACGGCTTGACCAGATAATCGTCTGCACCGGCGTCCAGCGCAGCCACGCGATCACCGACCTGGTCGCGCGCCGACAGCATCAGTACCCTGGCACGGCCACCCTTGCGTCGCAGGTCGCGCAGCACGTCGATGCCCTCGCGGCGCGGCAGCATCCAGTCCAGCACCACCAAGTCGTAGTCATGCCGGGCCAGGAACGCGGCGGCGGCGATTCCGTCCGCCGCGTGATCGCAGCTGTAGCCCTCGCGTGCCAGGCTGGCCTTCAACGCATCGGCCAGCACCGGCGAATCCTCGACGATCAGCAGCCGCATCGCCATGTGCCCGGGTCAGTCGTCGTCGCCGTCTTCGTCATGATGTTCGCGCTCGATGCCACCTGCGCCATGTCCTTCGCCCTCCTCCTGCTCGACGCCGGCCGACAGGCCGAAAGGCAACTGCGGACGCTGCCAGCCCCACGCCCAGAAACCGCCGAGTGCCGCCAGCAGCAGCAGCGCCGCCAACGGCCGGTTGGATCCAATCGCATCGCTGCCGGCGCCGCGCTTGCGCCCATCGATCATGCCACGCACCAGGTTCTCGCGATGGCGCCAGCCGCTCCAGAGCACGCCGAGCACGTGCATGACCGCAAGCGCCAGGAACCCGTTGGCGAAGAGTTCGTGCAGTTCCTCCACGCTCTCGCCGCGACCGCTCGCCATCCACCAGCCGGTGATGCCGGAGCCAAGCCCGAACAGCAGGAACAGGATGATCGCGGCCGCGCCGGCCGGATTGTGGCCGACCACCCGCGCCACCCGGCCGCGCAGATAGCCCATGGCCGCGCCGGGGCCACGCACGAAATCGGCAAACCGCGCATGACGGCTGCCGATGAAACCCCAGACGATGCGAAACAGCACCAGCCCGAACAGGCTGTAGCCGAACAGCAGGTGCAGCATGCGCTGGCCATCGCCCTCGCGGGTCAGCCACGCGCCCACAAACATCGCCAGCAGCGACCAGTGGACCAGTCGCGTCGGCAGATCCCAGACCCGGACCATCGCCGGGGCCTCGTCCATCGTTGCGTTCATCTCGATTCCTCCGCCGCTCCTGCGGTGCTGGAGGCAGACTGCGCGCGCAAGCTTTCGCCGCGCTTAATCCATCGGGCGGCTAGCGGCTCAATCCAGCACGCGGCAGAACACCGCCTTGAGGTAGCGCGACTCGGGCACCTGCGCCAGCCACGGATGGTCGGGGCCCGCGCCCGCCACCTTCAGCACCTGCACGGTCCGGCCCGCATAGAACGCCGCGCGGCGCAGCATGTCGAGGAACTGCTCCTCGCTGACCAGGCCAGTGCAGGAGAAGGTGGCGAACAGGCCACCCGGCTTCACTACGCCCAGTGCCGCCTTGTTCATGTCGAGGTATTTCTTGAGCGCCGGGATCACCTGCGCGCGGTCGCGCGTCATCTTGGCCGGGTCCAGGATGACCACGTCGAAGCGTTCGCCGTTGGCGGCTGCATCGCGCAGCCACGGGAAGATGTCGGCCTGCACGAAGCGCGGCATCGCCTTGCCATGCAACCCGTTGAGCTTGGCGTTGCCGCGGGCGATCTCCAGCACCGCCGGGTCGATGTCCACGCCGACCACTTCCTCGGCACCACGCACCGCTGCGTACACGCCGAAGCCGCCGGTGTTGCAGCACAGGTCCAGCACACGCTTGCCGCTGCACTGGTGCGACAGCCATTCGCGGTTCTCGCGCTGGTCGGCGAAGAAGCCGGTCTTGTGCGCACCGGCCGGATCGGCGCGGAAGCGGATGCCGTGCTCGACGATCACCGCCGGCTCGGTGCCGAGGGTGTCGCGGTAATCGAAGCTCTCCTGCTTCTGCACATGCTCGTCGGCGAAGCTGTGGAAGCGGCAGCCGGGGAAGTGCTCGCGCAAGGCGTTGAAGATGATGTCGCGATGCCGCCACGCGCCGGCACTGAAGAAGCCCACCACCAGCAGGTCGTCATAACGATCGACCACCAGCCCGCTGATGCCATCGCCCTCGCTGTGGAAGACACGCCAGGCATTGGTGGTTTCGTCCAGCCGCAGGATCTCCCGACGCAGGCGCACCGCCTCGCCGATCCGCTGGGCGAACCAGCTGGCATCGATGCGCGCGTCCGGATCGGCATCGAGCATCCGCAACGCGATCCGCGAATGGCCGTTGTAGAAACCGCGGCCGATCCATGCGCCATCCACGCCGCGCACCTCGACGATGCTGCCGGGCTTCGGCTTCTGCGCGGGCTTCTCGACCAGCCGCTGGAAGATCCACGGATGGGTGGATTTCCACGCATTCTTCAGGCGCACCACGGGCAGGGCTTCGTTCATCCGGGCATTTTACGCGCCGGCCGCCTTGCAATCGGCGCGGCGGCCGCCACATCTTCGCCATGGACCTGCCGCAGCACGACATCCCCGACACGCCCGCGCAACGCAGGCATGATCGCGCCCGCCTGCTGCGCGCGTTCAATCTGAGCCTGGCCGCGGTGCTGCTGGTCGTGGTGGTGTTCTTCGCGCAGGGCGGCTTCGCTTTCCGCGCCTTCGCGGTCGCGCCGCGCGAATGGCCGGGACTGATCGGCGTACTGACGGCGCCGCTGTTGCATGGCAGTCCCACGCATCTGGCAATGAACAGTATCGCCCTGCTGATGCTGGGCACGCTCGCCGGCAGCGTGTCCCCGCGCGCCACGCTGCGTGCGCTGCCGCTGCTCTGGCTGGGTTCGGGACTTGGTGCCTGGGCCTTGGGCGAAGTGGGCGAACGCCACCTCGGCGCCAGCGGCGTGACGCACGGGCTCGCCTTCATGATCTTCGTGCTCGGCCTGCTGCGCCGTGACCGCGCCGCGATCGCCGCCGGCATGCTGGCCTTCCTGTTCTACGGCGGGATGTTGCTGTCTGTATTGCCGCAGGAGCCTGGCGTGAGCTGGCAATCGCATCTGGGCGGCGGCTTGGCTGGCGCACTGGCCGCGATGCTGTTTCGCCGCGTTGATCCGCTGCCGCCGCGCCGCAAGTACAGCTGGGAACTGGAAGAGGAAGCCGAGGCCGAGCTGCGGGCGCAGGAGGCGGCGATGCTGGAACCGCAACGGCCGGATGACGTGCCCGTTCTCTGGCGGCGCGACGAGACTCATGGCAACACGGGCACCGTGCTGCCGTTCCGTCGCCCTGTCGGCCGTGACACGCAGGGCCCATGACTTCCGGCCGGTGACCGCGGCCTCGCCACGACGCAGCCTGTCATCCAAGGGCCACATCATCGCCCACTCACCCAAGAGGAATCCGCCATGTCCCAGTGGTATTTCGTCCAGCCAGGCCAGACCGATCGCCGGGGCCCGCTTGATACCGACGAAGCGTTCGAACACGTGCAGTCGCACCCGGATGCGCTGTGCTGGCGGCAGGGCCTGTCCGGCTGGCAGCCGGCGCGGGCGATGCCCGAGTTTGCCGAGGCCTTCGAATCCGGCATTCCCGACGACATGCCGCCGGTCCCGCCGCCGTCGCGGTCGGCGCGGATGTCGGCCGACGACATCGATTACCGCATCGTCGGCAACGACATGCCGTTCGTGGAGATCGAGCTGGACAACGGCGAAAGCGCGGTCGCCGAGGCCGGCGCGCTGATGTACAAGGACGCCGCGGTGCAGATGGACACCGTGTTCGGTGATGGCAGCGGCAGCGAAAGTTCGCTTGCCGACAAGCTGTTCGCCGCGGGTCGCCGCGCGTTCACCGGCGAGAGCCTGTTCACCACCGTCTTCACCCATGCCGGCGGCGGCAAGGGCCGGGTCGCGTTCGCCGCGCCCTACCCGGGCACCGTGCTGCCGCTGCGGCTGTCCGATCACGGCGGCCGCATCATCTGCCAGAAGGACAGCTTCCTGGCCGGTGCCCGCGGAGTGAAGCTCGGCATCTTCTTCCAGAAGCGCATCCTCACCGGCCTGTTCGGCGGCGAGGGTTTCATCATGCAGCAGCTCGATGGCGACGGCTGGGTGTTCGTGCACTGCGGCGGCACGCTGGTGGAGCGCGAGCTGGCGGCGGGCGAGCGCATCGATGTCGATACCGGCTGCGTGGCCGCGTTCGAGCCGACGGTAAGCATGGACGTGCGCGCGGTCGGCGGCATCAAGAGCATGCTGTTCGGCGGTGAAGGCGTGTTCCTGGCCACGCTGACCGGGCCGGGCAAGGTGTGGATGCAATCGCTGCCGTTCTCGCGGATGGCCGGGCGGATGCTGGCGGCCGCGCCCAAGGCCGGTGGCAAGAACATGGGCGAAGGCTCGGTGCTTGGCGGCATCGGTCGCATCCTCGACGGCGACAACGGCTTCTGAACGCTTCGCGTCCGCGCCTGCATCCGCGCGCGCCCATCGCCGACAATGGGGCGATGGAACGCCTGATGTCGCTTCGCCCCACCCTGCTCGCCACCGCCGTCTGCGCACTGCTGGTCGCCTGTGGCGGTGCGGCAGTGAAGCCCGCGCCCGCACCGAAGGCGGTCTTCCCCGCGCAGATGCCGCCGCTCAAGGTCGGGCTGGCGCTCGGTGGTGGCGCGGCCAAGGGTTTCGCCCATATCGGCGTCATCAAGATGCTGGAAGCCAACGGCATCCACGCCGACGTGGTGACCGGCACCAGCGCCGGCAGCGTGGTCGGTGCGCTGTATGCCAGCGGCATGAGTCCGTACGAGCTGCAGACGCAAGCGTTCGCGCTGGACGAAGCCCGCATCCGCGACCTCAGCCTGTTCTCGGGCGGGCTGGTCAAGGGCCAGAAGCTGCAGGATTACGTCAACACGCTGGTGGCGCACAAGCCGATGCAGGATTTCCGCAAGCCGTTCGCCGCCGTCGCCACCGAGCTGGCCACCGGGCGCCGCACGGCGTTCGTGCGCGGCAACGCGGGGCAGGCGGTGCGCGCATCCAGCAGCATCCCCGGCGTTTTCGAGCCGGCGACGATTGCCGGCAAGCGTTATGTCGATGGCGGCGTGGTCAGCCCGGTGCCGGTGGAAGCCGCGCGCGAGCTGGGCGCGGATTTCGTCATCGCCGTGGACATCTCCACCAAGGCCGCCGGCAACCGGCCCGGCAGCATGCTCGGCATCGTCAACCAGTCGATCACCATCATGGGCGAGAAACTGGGCGCGCAGGAGCTGGCGCGTGCCGACATCGTGATACGTCCGCGGGTGGGCCAGATCGGCGCGGCCGACTTCGACCAGAAGAACGTGGCGATCCTCGAGGGCGAGAAGGCCACGCAGGCCGCGATGCCGCAGATCCGGGCGAAGCTGACGCAGCTGCAACGCACCCGAGCCGCCGACTGGCAACGCCGCCATGCACTTCCCCCGAAACCGAAGTGCGAACCCTCACTGCTCGATCGCCTGGGCCGCTGGGTCGGGCGCGACGGCAGCTGCGCCGCCACCGACTGACGCGCTCAGCGCAATCCGAGCTGGCGGTCATGCCAGCGCGAGAGCAACAGCAGCGATGCCGCTGCGCCCAGCAGGCACAGGAACATGTCCCACTGCGTGTCCCACTGATCGCCCTGCGTGGCGAGGAAAGCATCGGCATCCGCGCCATAGGCCAGCGCCGCCCACCATTCAATCAGCTCGAAGAACGCGCTGAAACTAAGCGCCGCCGCCAGTACCAGATAGGCCAGCCAGCCGCCGCGGCGCAGAGGTGTCAGCCGCAACAGCAGCTCACGCGCAAGGATGGCCGGCACGAACCCCTGCATCCAGTGGCCGAGCCGGTCCCACGGGTTGCGCGCGGTGCCGAGCAGTTCCTGTAGCCAGAAGCCACCGGGCGTCTGCGCATAGGTGTAGGCACCGCCATGGATCAGCACCAGCGCGTGCAGGGCGAGCAGCCAGCACAGCAAGTGGGTCAGCGGGAAGCGCTTCCAGCGCCATGCGACCAGCACGAGACCCGCCATTACCCACACGGTTTCCAGCAGCCAGGTCAGCCGGTCGCGCGTGATGAGGAGCGAGACGACGAGCGCCAGCAACACGCCGCCGGCCAGCAGCCAGCGCTCGCCACGGGAAGGGATCGACAACGGGTGCGGGGTGGGTTCCATCCGCGCAGATTGCCGCAAGCGCGCGCCTGTTGTCGCGCGCCGTTCACCTGCAGCGCGCAAGGATGCGGCATCCCCCGTCCCGGAACCTCCCCATGCGCCAGATCCGCCTCCTCATCGTCTCTGTGCTGCTGGGCCTTGCCGCCTGCGCCACGCCCATACCTCGCGCCGGTGCAGACGGCGTGCTGCAGTTCAGCGGCACGGTCAGCGCCACCGACACCAGCTGCTATTTCGATGCGGTCTGCACCGCGACCGTGGACGGCATCGTGGTCACCACCATGAGCGGCGAGCGCCTTGGCGCACCGGTCTGGGGCGAACCCAACAGCCTGCCCGCCGTAGGCACCCGCGTCGATGTGCGCTGCCTGTCCACCGGCCCGCAGTCCTGCACGTTGAAGGGCGACCGCGGCTACTACATCCGCCCAGTCAAGTAAGCCGCGGACGCCGCGGGTAAACTCGACGGATGAACAGCACTCCACGACGCGTCGAGAACATCGTCACTGACAAGGGCAAGGTGCCGGTCTACGCGACCGGCGTGGTCGAGCAGCCGTGGGAGGGCTACAGCGACAGCGACCACGCGGTCTGGCGCCAGCTCTACGAGCGCCAGCGCGCGCTGCTGGTGGGGCGCGCCGCCGACGAATTCCTCGCCGCGCAGGATGCGATGGGCATGACGCCCGACCGCATCCCGAAATTCGACGATCTCAATGCGGTGCTGGGGGCTGCCACCGGCTGGCAGATCATCGGCGTCGAGGGCCTGCTGCCGGAACTCGACTTCTTCGACCACCTCGCCAACCGCCGCTTCCCGGTGACCTGGTGGATCCGCCGTCCCGACCAAGTCGATTACATTGAGGAGCCCGATCTCTTCCACGACCTGTTCGGCCACGTGCCGCTGCTGATGCTGCCCGCCTTCGCCGACTACATGGCCGCCTACGGCCGCGGCGGCGTCAAGGCACACGGCATCGGGCCCGAAGCGCTGGTCAACCTGACCCGGCTGTACTGGTACACGGTGGAGTTCGGGCTGATCCGGCAGCCGGACGGCCTGCGCATCTACGGCAGCGGCATCGTGTCGTCCAAGGGCGAATCGTTGTATTCGCTGGAATCGGACGCACCGAACCGCATTGGCTTCGACCTGGAACGCATCATGCGCACGCGCTACCGCATCGACAGCTACCAGAAGACCTATTTCGTCATCGACAGCTTCGAGCAGTTGATGCAGGCCACCCATCCGGACTTCACCCCGATCTACGCGCGGCTTGCGGCGCAGGACGCGATCCCCGCGGGGGATGTGCTGGCTGGCGACAAGATCATCACCCGAGGCAGCGGTGAAGGCTGGCCGAGCGACGCCGACATCTAGGCGGCACCCGCCGCCGTGCGGCTGGCGCGCGCCGGCCGGATGTACTTGCGGTCCAGCCACTTGGCCGCAACCAATGCCACCGCGAGCGGTGCGAACCACGGGAACAGGTAGACCAGCATGTCGGGCACGGCGGCATGCGCCGACAGCCACTTCCATGCCGGGCGCATGCCAATGCTGAGGAAAGCGACATGGGTAGCGACACTGGCGCCGAGCATCGCTTGGTAATGCATGACGATGTGCCAGTTGGGCCGATCCGGTCCCTTGCGCGCGAAACGCCACATTCGCAGCGCAGTCACGAGGCCGATGATCGAGAAGCCGATCAACAGCGGATCACGCGTGGCGATGCCGACGGCTAGCGTGAGCGCCGCAACCAGCCCCGGCAGCCACTGGTTGAGCGTCCAGCCAATGCGGCGGGTCAGCCCCCGCCAGTCGCGCTTGTCGGTGACCGCGCGCCAGGCCATCCAGCAAGCCTGCGCCGTGATGGTGAGCAGATAGGCCAGGAACAACGCGGCGACGGGCTGGTGGCGGAAGTACAGCCGCTCCAAGACCAAGGGCAGGCCGCTGATAACGATGCCCAGCATCGCCAGCAGGAACACCTTGCCGATCGCGCGGTGGCGCGGACAACCCTTCTTCATCCAAGCGGCGGACCAAAACGCGACCAAGGCCAATGCACCGAATGCGGCATGGGCGAAGACGATGAAGGCATAACCAGGCATGGCGGGTCTCCTCGAACTGACGCCACCACTGTGCAGGCCGATGTCCGGGCGACCCATGCCCGGAGGTCACCAATCCACCCTGCCGGAAGTCACTTTCTTGCGCATCCGGCTTGTCTCTGCGGCCGGCCTTGACCAGCATGGCGGCATGGACGCACTCGCCCTTCACCCACGCCTGGATCGGCTGCTGCAACCGCTCAACCTGATCGGCCTGCTCACCCTGCTGGCGGTGGCCGCGACCCTTGGCCGCCTGGCCCCGGCGCAAGCATGGCTGGCCTATCCGCTGATCGTCCTGTTCGCCGTGCTGATGCTGCTGGATGACGTCGCGCCAGTCCTGCCCGCCTGGGTGCGCGACGCAAGCCTGGTGGCGATGGGCGCCATCGCCCTCTTCATGCTGGCCACCTTCCCGCAGCGCGGCACGCTGGTGATCCTGACCGTGGTCTGGGCAGCGATCATCGCCGGCGAGTGGCCGGCGCGTCGCGTGCTGATTGCGCTCATCGTCGCCAATGCAATCATCTGGTGGATGCTGCGCGAGGCCGGGGCCTCCAGTCCGACCGCCTCGGTATTGCTGGTGGCCTGCTTCCAGTTGTTCGCCGCCATGACCATGCACTACGCACGCCGCGCCGAAGACGCGCGCGACCACTTGGCCCGCGTCAACGCCGACCTGCTCGCCACCCGCGCGTTGCTAGCTGACAGTTCGCGCGATGCCGAACGACTGCGCGTCGCGCGGGAGTTGCATGATGTCGCCGGCCACAAGCTCACCGCGCTGCGGCACAACCTGCGCGCCCTGAACGCCGGCGGGGGCGCTTCGCCGCAGCTGCAGTTGGCCGAGCAACTCTCGGCCGAGCTGCTGGCCGACATCCGCGGCGTGGTGCATGCCCTGCGCGATGTCGAAGGCCTCGACATCGCCGCCGCACTGCAGGCATTGGCCGCGCCGTTTCCGCAACCCCGGCTTGAACTGACGATGGACGATGGCGTGCACATCACCGACCCGGCGCTGGCCGATACCGTGCTGCGCGTGGTGCAGGAAGCCTTGACCAACAGCGCTCGGCATTCGGAAGCGAAGACGCTGAAGGTTGCGTTGGCGACAGCAGGCGATGCGCTGCACTTGCGCATCGAAGACGACGGACGCTTACCGGGCGCATGGCGCGAAGGCCATGGCCTGACCGGCATGCGCGAACGCATCGAGGAGCGTGGCGGGCGCATCGACTTCGCGCGTGGTGCCCGAGGCGGCCTGCGCATCGAGGCGGAACTGCCGGCATGAGTGAAGCCATCGCCATTGCCCTGGCCGACGACCAATCGCTGGTGCGCGCCGGACTGCGAGCGCTGCTCGAGCAACAGGGCATCACCATCGCCTTCGAGGCCGAGAACGGTGACGACCTGCTGACGAAACTCAGCAGCCATCGCATCGACCTGATCCTCTCCGACATCCGCATGCCGGGCATGGACGGCATCGCCGCGCTGCGCACCCTGCGTGAACGCGGCAATGCCACGCCATGCGTCTTCCTCACCACCTTCGACGACAGCGCCTTGCTGCTGGCCGCCTGCGAGGCCGGCGCACAGGGTTTCCTGCTGAAAGATGCCGCGCCCCACGACCTGCGCGACGCCATCACCCGCGCCGCTTCAGGCGAGACCCTGCTGCAACCGGTCAGCACCGATGCCGTGCGCAGCCGCTGGCGCTACCACGCCGACGATGCACCGAAAGCGCTGTTCGGCGCACGCGAGATCGCCATCCTTCGGCTGATGGCCGGCGGCTACAGCAACAAGGAGATCGCGCGCAGTATCTTCCTGGCCGAGGGCACGGTGAAGAATTATGTTTCGGTGATCCTGGAGAAACTCGACACCCGCGACCGTACCCGCGCGGTGCTGAAGGCGATCACCCTGCGGATCATCTGACCACTCGCCTCGCCTTCATCGCACGGCTGGATAATCGCCGGGACTTTTGATTGATCCCTTGGCCGATGAGCGTGCTGCAAGACATCCCCAGCCCCGCGGTGCTTTGGCGCTGGCTGCGCCAATGGCGCAAAAAGAACCTGGTCGAGCCGACCGACCGCATCGCCGTGCTGACCCACGTGGACGATGCCGGTGCCCTCGGCCCGCGCTTCGCCTTCATGATGTTGATGTCGGTGGGAATCGCCATGCTCGGTCTGTTGCAGAACTCAGCCGCGGTGATCATCGGCGCGATGCTGATCGCGCCGTTGATGGGCCCGATCATCGAGCTCGGCATGGGCTTGGCCACGTTCGACCTGCGCACCGTGCGCTCGGCGCTGAAGACGATCCTGGTCGGCATCGCGCTCGCGCTGGCAATGGGGATGGGGATCGTTTGGGCCTCGCCCTTGCAGCAGGCCACGGCGGAAATCCTCGCGCGGACGCAGCCGACCTTCTTCGACCTGCTGGTCGCGGTGTTCTCCGGCCTCGCCGGTGCCTACGCCACGATCAGTCGCAAGGGCGAGGCCATCGTCGGCGTCGCCATCGCCACCTCGCTGGTGCCCCCGCTAGCAGTGGTCGCCTTTGGCCTGGCCTTGTTCAACTGGAGCATCGCCGGCGGCGCGGCGCTGCTGTTCATGACTAACCTGCTGGCGATCGCGCTCTCGGCCACGGTGGTCGCGCGGCTGTACGGCTTCGGCGGCACCGATTCACCCAAGCAGACCGCGTGGCAGGCCAGCCTGATCGTCGGCACCTTCGTGCTGCTGTCCGTCCCGCTCGGCCTGTCACTGCAACGCATCGCGCGACAGACCCAGCTCGAGCTCGGCATCCGCAGCGCGCTGGATGCCGCGGCCGCCGACGTTGGCGGCCGGATTTCCGCCCTGCGCGTAGAGCAGGCCGGTGAAGCGGTGACCGTGGACGCGGTGCTGATGACGCCACGGCATGTCAACGGCATCGAGACACGACTGTCGGAACAGTTGAGCACGCAGCAGGCTCGGCGCATCGACGTGCAGTTGCGCGAGGTGCTGACCGCCGATGACGCTCGCATCGCCCGCGAGCAGGCGACGCTGTCGGAATTGGGGCAGTCGATCGCCGCGCTCCAGCAGGCCGAGGCCGACCGCGGCGCCCAGCAGCGACAGCGCTACCAGCTGCGCGAAGCCGTGCTGGCACAGCTGGCGGCACCCGTCGGCGCACTGGAGGACGGCACCGATGGCGGGCTGGTGTTGCGGCTCAAGCCCGATGGCGGCCTTTCGTTGGCCGATGCACTTGCCCTGGAGCAGCGGCTGGCCGCGGCCACCGGTTCGGAGGTGGTGCACGTGCTGCCTCCGCTGCAGCGGCTCCCGCCGGTACCGTGGCAGCTGGATGCGGAAGGTCGTCTGCTGCCGACGCCGGCGGCTGCGCTCGCCGCGCAGCTGTGGGCATTGCGCCGCTGGGGCGCCAGCAGCATCGAGGTGGTCGGGCTGGGCGGGGATGCCGCTGCCGCCGGCCAGCGCGCGGTCGATGTCGCGGTGCTGGCACGTCATCACGGCGTGCCGGTGGCGCATCCGCGCGTCGCCGATGCCGGCGAACGCGCCAGCGCCGGCAACGAAGGCGAGGTCGTCTGGCTGCGCCTGCCCGCCGACTAGGCGCTTGGGCGACAATGGCGACCTCGCCACCGGAGTCCCGCCATGTCGCCCGATCCCAAGCGCATCTCGCTCACCCGCTTCCTGATCGAGGAAGAACGCGCCGGCCACCTCAATGCCGAACTGCGCCTGCTGATCGAAGTGGTGGCGCGCGCCTGCAAGACGATCTCGGTGGCGGTGGGCAAGGGCGCGCTGGGCGGCGTGCTGGGCGATGCCGGCACCGGCAACGTGCAGGGCGAGGCGCAGAAGAAGCTCGATGTCATCGCCAACGAGG
>JAEXBT010000123.1 GCA_023393895.1 Pseudomonadota bacterium | reverse complement strand
CGCTGGAAGAAGGCGTCGCGCTCGCGCTCGATGCGGTCAGGCGTGCCGCCGCGGGCTTGCATGCGCGCATGTCCGGCAGCCACATCCAGATCAAGCAGCAGGGTGAGCCCGGGGACGATGCCCACGCACTCGCGTTCGAGCACGTCGATCAATGCCGCATCCACCCCACGACCGGCGCCCTGATAGGCGTGACTGGAATCGGTGAACCGGTCGCACAGCACCCACGTGCCCGACGCCAGCGCAGGGCGAATGGTCTGCTGCACATGCTGCGCGCGCGCGGCGAACATCAGCAGCAGTTCCGCGTCTGGGGTCGGCGGCTCGTGTGCGGGGTCGAGGAGCAGCGTGCGGATCATCTCGGCCAGCGGCGTGCCGCCGGGCTCGCGGGTCACCACCACCGCATCACCGCCGGCTTCCAGCGCGGCGCGCAAGGCGGAGATCACGGTGCTCTTGCCGGCACCCTCGCCACCTTCGATGCTGACGAAGCGCGGATGCGTCTGCAGCTCGCTCATCGCGATGGCGGCGTCGCATCCGGCAGCGGCTGCGCCGGCGGCAGGGCCGGGACACCATCGGCCTCGGGGACATCGGACACGCTCACCAGCGCGCCATCCTCCTCGATGGTGACCGTGCCGCGCATCGGTTCGCCGGCATCGGCGCGCCCGGCATCCGCACGCCGGTTGGCCAGGTAGGCCGCGACGTTGCGCTGGTGCTCGGCGTAGGTGGCGGCGAAGCGGCTGCGACCACTGCCGTCACCGATCGCCACGAAGAACAGCGCATCGCCCGGTGCCGGATGCGCGGTCGCCTGCAGCGACGCCCGACCGGGCATCGCGATCGGGGTCGGCGGCAGGCCGGCGCGGGTCCGGGTGTTGTACGGGCCATCGGTGCGCAGGTGCGCCCAGGTGAAGCGGCCCTCCCACTTGTCGCCCAGGCCATAGATGATCGTCGGGTCGGTTTCCAGGCGCATGCCGAGCTTCAACCGGCGGTCGAACACCCCGGCGATCTGCGCGCGCTCGTCCGGGATGCCGGTCTCCTTCTCGACGATGGAAGCCATCGTGAGCAATTCATACGGCGTCTTGAACGGCAGGTCCGGATCCCGGCCCTTCCAGACTTCATCCAGCGCCTTTTCCATGGCCGCATGGGCGCGCTTGAGTACGCCGAGGTCGCTCTCGCTGCGGTTGTATTGGTAGGTCTCGGGCAGGAAGCGGCCTTCCGGATGCTGCCCCTCGAAGCCGAGTGCCTTCATCAGCGCGGCATCTTCCATGTCCGCGGTTTCCTGCCGCAGGTGGGGCGCGCGGGCCAGCGCACGCCGCACCTCGCGCATCGTCCAGCCCTCGATCAGGGTGAAGCGATAACTCACCACCTTGCCGTCGCGCATGTCGATCAGCAGCTGGCGCGGGGTGATCCCCGGCCGCAGCGCGTATTCGCCCACCTGCACCTTGCCCGCGGCACCGGTCAGCCGTGCCAGCGCCTGCCACTCCATGTCGTGACCGGCACGCACGCCGGCATTCCGCAGCTTGCCGAGCACGGTGCGGAAGGAGTCACCTTGCGCCACCACCACCGCGGCATCAGGCGCGATGCCGGGGATCGCGGCGTCGGCAAAGCTCTTCTGCCGTTGCCAGACCACGCCCAACGCCAGCACCACGCAGACGAGGAACAGGAATGCGGTGGTCAGGGCGCTGCGGCAGCCTCTCTTCTTCACGATGTCTCCTGTTGCGTTGCAGGTGCGCGGGTCACGAATCCCGGATGCGCGCGACCCAGCGCAAGCTGCAGGACGCGGATGTCCGGATGGATCGATGGCCAGACGCGGTCGCCCAGCCGGCGGACAGGCAGGATACCGCGCACGGCATTGCACAGGAAAACCGCTTCAGCCGTCTCGACTTCATCCACACGGATCCGCCGCACCGTCGCCTCGCTCTCCTGCAACAGCCAGCCGCGGCAGATTCCTGCCACGCCGGCATGGTCGAGTTCGGGCGTATGCCAGCCGCGGCCGTCGTGGATGAACACGTTCGTCGCCGTGCCCGAGGTCACACGTCCGGCGACGTCGCGCACCAGCCCCTCGTCCGCGCCCTTCGTTTCCACCTCGCTGCGCGCGAGCACCTGCTCCAGCCGGTTGCCGTGCTTGATACCGGCCAGCAGCGGCTGCCGCGCCAGTCGGGTTTCGCACCAGACCACGTCAAGCGCATCGGTCGCGGCCGGCAGCGGATGCCGCGACAGCATCCAGAACGGCGCCTGCCCGGCACAGGCGGCATAACCGCGGCCGCCGCCACCGCGGGTGAGCTGCAGTTTCAGCACGCCGTCGCCGCCGTCCAGCAGCGCGGACGCCTCGGCCGCGACCCTCGCCAGGTCCGGCAGCGGCATCAACAACACGGCCGCGCCCTGTGCCAGACGCGCCATGTGCGCCTCCCACCAGTGGACCTTGCCGCGGTGCGCGCGCATCGTTTCAAACAGTGACTCGCCGTAGGCAAGCCCGCGATCATCCGGTGCCACCGCATCGACCCGCACATCGCCAAGGAACATCCGTACGCTCATCCGGCAACGCCCAGCGCCCGCAGCATCCCGCGTGCCTTGGCGCGGGTTTCGGCCAGCTCGCGGTCGGGATCGGAGTCGATGACGATGCCCGCGCCGGTGCGAAAGCGCAGCGTGTCGCCCTCTATTTCGGCGCTGCGGATCAGGATGTTGAGGTCGAGGTCGCCGTCATTCCCGAGCCAGCCCATTGCGCCGGTGTAGGCGCCGCGGCCAGTCGCCTCAAGCTCGGCGATGATCTGCATGCAGCGTACCTTGGGCGCGCCGGTGATCGTGCCGCCTGGAAACACCGCACGGATGACATCGATGGGTGAAGCGTCCGGGCGCAGGCGGCCGCGCACGTTGCTGACGATGTGATGGACATGCGCGTAGCTTTCGACGCGCATCAGCTCGTCCACCTCCACCGTGCCACCGGCGCAGACGCGGCCGAGATCGTTGCGTTCCAGATCCACCAGCATCACATGCTCGGCGCGTTCCTTCGGGTGGCCGACCAGCTCGCGGATGCGCGAGGCATCGTCGTCGCCTGCCATGCGCGGCCGGGTGCCGGCGATCGGCCGGGTCTCGACGATATCGCCGCGGATCGACACCAGCCGCTCCGGCGAGGCGCTGACCACCGCCCAGCCGCCGTGCGCGAACACGCCCGCGAACGGCGCGGGATTGGCCTCGGCCAACCGTGCGTGCAGCGCCATCGGGTCGAGGGGCGCGGCGAAGCGCGCGCGCCAGCCATGCGACAGGTTGACCTGGAACACGTCGCCGGCAGCCAGGTAATCAAGCACCCGGCGCACGCCATCGGTGAAACGCACAGGCGGCTCCTCCTCGATCGACTGCGGTGCCTGCCTGCCTGGCGAGGGGGGCAACGCACGCACCACGTCGATGTCGGCACGGACCGCATCGCCGAGGGCATCGGCATCGGGTTCGGTGACCAGCAACAGCACGTCGTCGGCATGGTCGTGCAGCAGCGCGACCGGGCAGCGCAACGCGATCGCCACCGGCAGCCCGCCTTGCGCATGCGGCAGCTCGAGGATCGGCTCGACCTCCGCCGCCATTTCGTAGCCGCAGAACAGGGCCCAGCCGCCGCGAAAGGGAAGTGCGGGCACGTCGACGTCGCATTCTTCCGGGGGAACCCGGGTCGATTGCCAAGCCGCTTCAAGCCGCTCGAGGAAGCCGCCTTCCAGCACACGGCCCTCCAAGTCGCGGACGCGGCCGTCGGCGTGCAGCGCAAAGCCCCGGCCATCGCCGGCCAGCAACATGTCCCAGCGCGCGTGCTTGCGCGCCGAGGCATCGAGCGCGGCCGCCGAGGACACCATCAGCAACGGATAGCGCGCGGGCGCCACCCGGCGCAACGCCGCGAGATCGACGGGCGCGGCGATTCGTTCGATCGGCATGGGAGGATGCGGTGCCGGCGGCGCCCTTGGCTCAGACGCGGCGGAACACCAGCGTGCCGTTGGTACCGCCAAAGCCAAACGAGTTCGACAGCGCGACATCCACCTTCGCATCGCGGGCGGTGTGCGGCACGTAATCGAGGTCGCAGCCTTCCGACGGGTTGTCGAGGTTGATGGTCGGCGGGATCACCCCGTCGAACAGCGCCATCGCCGAGAACACCGCTTCCACGCCGCCGGCTGCACCGAGCAGGTGGCCGGTCATCGACTTGGTCGAGCTCACCATCACCTTGCGCGCGGCCGCTTCGCCCAGCGCCTGCTTGACCGCGTTGGTCTCGGCCAGGTCGCCCGCCGGCGTCGAGGTGCCGTGCGCATTGATGTAGCCGATCTCCTCGCCGTTGATGCCGGCATCGCGCATCGCGTTCAACATGCAGCGTGCCGCACCCTCGCCATTCTCGCTCGGCGCGGTCATGTGGTAGGCATCGCCACTCATGCCGAAGCCGGCGATCTCGGCATAGATGCGCGCGCCGCGGGCCTTGGCACGCTCGTATTCCTCGATCACCAGCACGCCGGCGCCATCGCCCATCACGAAGCCGTCGCGACCGGCGTCCCACGGCCGGGAGGCGCGCCCGGGATCGTCGTTGCGGGTGGACAGCGCCTTCATCGCGCAGAAACCGCCGACCGCGGTCGGCGTGGTTGCGTACTCGGCGCCGCCACAGACCATCACGTCGGCCTCGCCGTACTGGATCATCCGCATCGCCAGACCGATGTTGTGCGTCGCCGTGGTGCAGGCGGTGCCCACCGCGATGTTCGGGCCCTTGGCGCCAGTCATGATCGAAAGCTGGCCCGAGATCATGTTGACGATGGTGCTCGGGATGTAGAACGGCGAGATCTTGCGCGGCCCGCCCTCGTGCAGCTTGATAGACGTCTCCTCGATGCCGGAGATGCCACCGATGCCCGCGCCGATCGCCACGCCGATGCGCTCGGCATCCGCGCCCTCGATGACCAGGCCCGCGTCGGCGATCGCCATCAGGCCCGCTGCCACGCCGTAGTGGACGAACGGGTCCATCTTCTTGACGTCCTTGGGCGTGATGAACTGCGTCGGATCGAAGCCGCGCACCTCGCCCGCGATCCGGGTCGGGAAGGCGGACGCATCGAAATGGGTGATCGCCCCGATGCCCGAGCGCCCGGCCTTGATCCCGTTCCAGGTGGATTCGAGGTCGTTGCCGAGCGGCGAGAGAATGCCGAGGCCGGTGATGACGACGCGACGTTTGGACATGGGGGCTCCGATCTTCCGTGGATGCGTGGCTTCCAACATGCACGAGGCCGCTCGAAGCGGCCCCGGCATCATTCCTGCGCGAGCAGGATCACTCCTTGACGTGGGCCTTCACGTAATCGATGGCCTGCTGCACGTTGGTGATCTTCTCGGCTTCCTCGTCCGGGATCTCGCACTCGAACTCTTCTTCCAGCGCCATGACGAGCTCGACGGTATCGAGCGAGTCCGCGCCCAGGTCGTCGACGAACGACGCGCTGTTGGTGACGTCCTCTTCCTTGACGCCCAGTTGCTCGACCACGATCTTCTTGACGCGCTCTTCGATGTTGCTCATGTGTGACCCCTCCGGGGGAT
>JAEXBT010000044.1 GCA_023393895.1 Pseudomonadota bacterium | reverse complement strand
GGCACCAGCAGCAGCAGCCCGCCGAAGCCGAACAGCATCGTCGGCAGGGTCCAGTGCAGGCCGTCGCAGAGGTAGCGCAACGCCAGGTACAGCGTGAGCGCCGGCACGCCCCAGCGGATGCCGAGCAGGAAAGCGGCGGCACCGGGCCGGATCTCCGGGGCGATGCCGATGGCCGCCAGCGCCAGCGGGAACAGCGTGATCAGCAGCCACAAGAGCACGCCAAGCATGGCCGCAAGCCAAAGCGCCTGGCGGAACAGCGGCGCGATCTCGCCGCGGCGACCGGCGCCGTCCAGTTGCGAGATCGATGGCGGCAGCGACATCAGCGTGCCCATCGGAATCATCATCGGCAGCCAGAACATCGCCGTACCCACCGACACCGCGGCCAGCGTCGCGGTGCCGTGGCGCCCCGCGATCAGGCTGTCCACCAGCCCGATCATGCCGGTGGCCATGTGGCCGGCGGCCAACGGCGCGGCCAGCCGCGCGCTGCGCGCGAGCTCATGGGTGAAACGCGGGGGATGCAAGGCGGTCATGCACGCGGGGCGATGGCGCCCGTGGCGAAAGGCCGGCTATCTTACGCGCCACCCCCGGAGCCCCCGATGACACAGCAACCCGCGCCCGTCGAACCGACTGCCGCCGCGCCACGTGCGCACGGCCAGGCCTGCGAGAACTGCGGGAGCGTCCTGCGCGGCAGCTGGTGCCACGTCTGCGGCCAGCACGCGCACAACCCGCTGAAAAGCTTCCAACACGCGGTCGAGGACGTGTTCGAATCGTTCTGGCACCTGGACGGCCGCATCTTCCGCAGCCTGCGCGATCTGCTGCGCCCCGGCCGCATCGCCCGCAACTACCTCGACGGCCAGCGTGTGCGCTACCTGCCGCCGCTGCGGCTGTACGTGATCCTCAGCCTGATCACCTTCTTCATCGCGCATTTCGTGGCGATGGGCGTGAAGGGCGGGTTCGATATCGACGTGCGCGGCAACCAGGCAGCCAACAACAATCCCTTCCTTGCCGAGACCACGACCGAAGGCGTCGAGGCCCGGCGCGCGAAACTGCTGGCCGAGATCGAGGCCGCGGCGAAGAGCAGCCCCGCGCCCCGCAGCGCCTTCGATTTCGCGACTGCCGCCATCGATCGCCAGGCCGACCAGCGCATCACCGAACTCGGCGGCAAGCCGCGGACCACGCCGGCTGCTGCCGCCACCTCGACGGAAGCGCTCCCCGGATCGTTGCACGTGCGCGTGCTGGACAGTCGGCGAATCGGCGCCGAAGGCGGTTTCGCCGATCGGCTGCTGCGGCAATGGGAGCAGAACGCCGAAGCCAACGTCCGCCTGTTCGCCAATGACCGGCGCGCGTTCCTGGAGCGGCTGATCACCCACGTGCCAAGCGTACTGCTGGTGCTGGTGCCGCTGTTTGCGCTGGTGCTGCGGCTGGTCTACCTGCTGCGCCCGATCGGCTACCTGGAGCATCTGGTGGTCGCGCTCTACAGCCACAGCTTCCTGCTGCTGGCGGCGATGGCGTGGATGCTGGTGCTGCTCATCGAACGGGTGACCGGCACCACGCTCGGCGGCACGCTGATGGGCGTGGCGTTCTGGATCGGCACGCCACTCTATCTGCTGTTCTCGCAGAAACGGATCTATGGCGACGGTTGGCCGCTGACCCTGCTGCGCTGGAGCGTCACCGGCATCCTCTACCTGTTGCTCGCCTTGTTCGCCTTCGTCACCGCGATGGCGCTGGCGCTCGCGATCAAGGGATGATCAACTACGAGGTGAACCTGTGGGTGGATGCCGGCATCGCGCCAGCCTATCGCGCGTGGCTCGCGACGCACGTCGCGGAAATCCTCGCCATCGACGGGTTCATCGATGCGACCGTCAGCGAGGTGATCGATCCGGCGCCGGCCGCGGGCGAAGTGGCACTCTGCGTCCGCTACCGGTTGCGCGATCAGGCCGCCCTCTCGACCTACCTGCAGGAACACGCGCCACGGATGCGCGAGGCGGGGATCACCCGATTCGACGGGCATTTCCGTGCTGAACGGCGCGTGCTGCGCGACACCGGCGGTTGATCACGGGCGGTCAAGCAGCGTCATCAACCAGCGCAGGCGGTCGCTGGCGGGCTGGCGGAGCAAGGCCTGACGCAAGGCTTCCCGCTGCGCCGGCGGGGTGGAGAACGCAAGCCGCCCGAGCAGTTCGAGTTCCTGCGGCGGCATCGCATGCAGGGTGCGCAGCATGGGCGCACGCTCGGCTTCGGGCAGATAGGCGATGAGTGGGTGCAGGCGCGGATAGTACGGGCCGAGTGCCGCACCGAGCCGCCAGCCACGCTGCGCCTCGCCCGGCAGCGCGTCGAACCTGGCGCGCAGCGCCGCCTGCTCTCCTGGTGTAAGCCGCGCGAAGGCGGCCGCGGAATCGCGCAGCGCGGCCTTCTGTTTCTCCGGCAGGCCCAGCCAAGCCTGCATCTGTTCGCGCGCGTCATTGCGCGAGCGCGTAGTCAGTGATTCCCAGCGTTCGATGCGCGCGCGCAGTGCCTCGCGCACGGCCGGGTCCAGCGCCTGCGCGTGGACATTTACTGGCGCCAGCAGCACGGCACCGAGCACGAACGCCTGCACGACCCTGCCGTGGCGTGACTCACGGCGCATCGGCGCCTCCGTTCTCCTCACGGGTGCTGCTGTGTTCGGGCGCCTCGTCGGTCGGCGCGGGTGGCTCGTAGGTGGAGGTGCCGAGCCGCTCGGCCTGGTACCAGGCATAGAAGGCGGTATCGCGGGCGATCGCCGCATCGGCCTCCGACATCGACAACAGGGCGCGATCGGGATGGCTGGCGATGGCAGTTTCGGTATCGAAGCGCGCGGCGGGCGCGGCTTCTGACAGCGTGCGCGTGCGCACCTTCGGCGCGTCATCTCCGCCGCGGGGCGCGGGCAGCCACCAGGTCGCGGCCAACGCGAGCAGCGTCCCGAGGGCAACCACGGCCAGCGCCCGCCGCCGCGGCGCGTGCGTCGGGGCATCCACCCACTCCGGCCCCTGTGAACGCAGGCTGCGCCAGCTGGCAATGTTGACCAGCCGCGCCGGAGGCAGTGCATCCATGCGTGCCAGCACGGCCGACTGCCAAGCCGCCCAGTCGGCGGGACCGGCGAGGGCTTCAGCCTCTGCCAGCGCGCGGCGGATGGCCGCCGGTGGACGACCCAGGATCGCGCCCAGCTCGACTTCACCTAGGCCCGAGAGCCATCGCAACAGGGCCAGCAGGCGAAGCCCGCGCGGCAGCCGCTGCAGCCCGTCCAGCGGCGCGGCCCACGGCGCGGGTCCGAAGGGCACGCGGTCGGGCGTGGCCAGCAGGTCGCGCCAGAAGCGCACCGACAGCGCGTGCGGGTCGAGCCGGGCAGGCACGGATTGCGCACGCATCGCCGCGGCCACTGCCTGGTCCCCGGCGGCTGCATCCTGCCAGCACAGTTCCGCGAACACCGCGGCGGGACGCTCAAGCTGCGATTGCAAGCGGCGAAACGCTGCGGGATCGGGAGTGGCGGCGGGGGCGGAGGGCATCGGGGCAGGCGGATTCAGGCCTTCGATGATAGCGGCCCGGCCGTGAGCCTCGATGGATCACAGCACGCGGCATTTGGCAAGCCCCTTCCAGCAGGTTGTGCACAGCCGTCAGAAAAACGTCACTCATTCCCCTGAACGCGGGCGCCCCGAGTTGTTTCATGCATGTTTCACGCACAAGTTGTTGTTTTTCATTGAAATTACCGGATTGGTACATTTTTGGCCAAGTCGCGGAATCTGCGGGTTTCAGGCGGCATTCACGCCATGGAGCCGTCACATGCACAGAGTTATCCACAATTCGTGTGGATAACGGAGATTCCTTCGTCCGGCCAATGACTTGCGCCGGTTTCGTGACCGCGGTCTGCAGGTTCCATCCGCAAGTGCACTCCGTCGGCACGACGTGGCCCGCCGTAGAATCCCGCCATGTCCGTGCCCGCGCTCCAGGTGGCCTTGCCGGTGCCACTGCCGCAGCTGTTCGATTACGCGCCGCCGCCCGGGCATGCGCCTGCCCCAACCGATGTAGGGAGGCGGCTGCAGGTGCCGTTCGGCACGCGGATGCTCATCGGCATCGTCGCCGGGGCCGATGCGGTCGCGGCGCCGGCCACGCCGCTGCGCGAGGCCCTTGGCTTCCCCGACACGGAGCCGGTGCTTGCAGGCGAACTCTGGCACTCGCTCCACTGGCTGGCACGCTACCTCCACGCCCCGCTGGGCGAGGTGCTGGCCACCGCGCTGCCGGCGTCGCTGCGCCGGGGCGAGCCGCTGCCCGAGCTTTCGCAAACCCACTGGTGGCTGGACGAGGCCGGGCGCACCGCCCTGAGCGCGATGCGCGCCGGCGCGCCGCAGCGCCTGGCCCTCTGGCTGGCCGAAAGGGGCGAGGTTGATGCTGCCGCGCTCGATGCCCTTCAGCCGGGCTGGCGAACGCCGATGCGCAGCCTGGCTGGACGCGGCCTCGCCGCTTCCGCCACCCGGCCGCCCGCGGCTGCAACCTTTTCCCCACCGTCCGCCATCCAGCTCAATGCCGAACAGCGCGCGGCGGCCGACGCGATCCGCGCCGCCGCGGATGCTTATCATCCCTTCCTGCTGGAGGGTGTCACCGGCAGCGGCAAGACCGAGGTCTACCTCGATGCCATCGCCGAGTGCCTGGCGCGTGGTCGGCAGGCCCTCGTGCTGGTGCCGGAGATCGGCCTGACGCCGCAGATGCTGGCCCGCTTCGGCCGCCATCTGGGCGGACCGGTCCATGCGCTGCACTCGGGCCTCAACGACGGCGAGCGCGCACGCACCTGGTGGGCGGCGGCCCGTGGCGACGCGCGCGTGGTGGTCGGCACCCGGTCGGCGGTCTTCGTGCCGATGCGGGAGGCCGGCCTGATCGTGGTCGACGAGGAACACGATGGCAGCTACAAGCAGTTCGATGGCATCCGCTACCACGCGCGCGATTTCGCGATGGTGCGCGCCAAGGCGCTCGGCATCCCGGTGGTGCTCGGCAGCGCCACGCCCTCGCTCGAATCGCTGCACAACGCCGGGGCCGGCCGTTACACCCATCTCCGGCTGACCCGCCGCGCAGGCGCCGCGCAACCGCCGGCGGCCCGGGTGGTGGATGTCCGCAAGCGCCCGCTGCAGGCGGGGATGGCACCCGAACTGCTCGAGCGCATCGGCCAGGCGCTGGACGCTGGCGGGCAGGTGTTGGTCTTCAAGAACCGGCGCGGCTACGCGCCCGCGCTGCTCTGCCACGACTGCGGCTGGACCGCCGAATGCCCGCGCTGCAGCACGCCCGACAAGCCGGTGGCGATGACCGTGCATGGCGCCGGGCGCCGCCTGCTCTGCCATCACTGCGGCAGCCGCCGCGCGCCGCCGCTGGCCTGCCCGGACTGCGCCGGGTTGTCGCTGCAGCCGCAGGGCAGCGGGACCGAGCGGATCGAGGAGGTGCTGGTCGCACGCTTTCCGGACCTGCCGGTGATCCGCATCGATCGCGGCAGCACCCAGGGCCGCGACGCCCTGCATCGACACCTCGCCGCACTGGGCGAACGGCCCGGCATCCTCATCGGCACCCAGATGCTGGCCAAGGGCCATGACCTGCCGAACCTGACGCTGGTGGCGGTGGTCGGGGTGGACGAGGGCCTGTTCTCGGCCGATTTCCGTGCCGGCGAGAAGCTCGCCCAGCTGCTGATCCAGGTGGCCGGACGCGCCGGACGCGCCACCCGGCCGGGCGAAGTCCTGCTGCAGACCCATCATCCGGACCATCCCCTGCTGCAGACGCTGCTCCACGGTGGTTACCCGGCGTTCGTCGCCAACGAGCTGCAGCAGCGCGAGGCGGCGGGCTTCCCGCCCCATGCCCATCTGGCCGTACTGCGCGCCGAGGCCAAGCAATCCGAATCCCCACGCCGGTTCCTCGAGGCCGCCCGCCACCTGTTGCGCGCCGCCGAGCCCTCGGAGGCGCTTCAGCTTCATGGCCCTCTGCCGGCGCCCATGCCGCGCCGGGCCGGCTTCCAGCGCATGCAGCTGGTCGTGCTGGGCGCACAACGCGCCCGCCTGCATCACGCGCTGGATGCGGTGGTGCCCGCACTGCATGCGCTGCCAGAGGCGCGCAAGGTGCGCTGGTCACTGGACGTGGATGCCGTGGACCTGTCCTGAGCACCGGGACGCTCGTCCCCTGATGCGTGCGCTTCGTCACATGGCGACCTCTTGGCTGCGAGCGGGCGGTTGAATGCCATCGACCCTGGAAGCCAAGGAGGCGCCGTGACTGCGACCGTCATGTTCCGGCCATCCCCGATGCGCAGGGCGGCAGAAACCCGCCCCGCAGCCCCGCCCGCAAGCCCGACCCAGCCCTTGAGTCCGCGCGAGCGCGAAGTGCTGCAATGGTGCGCGCAGGGGAAGACCAGCTGGGAAATCGCCCTGATCCTCGGCATCACCGAGCGCACCGTCAATTTCCACATCTACCAGGCAGCCGACAAGCTCGGCACCCGCGGCCGCAGTGCCACCTGCATGCACGCGATGCTCGGTGGCCTGATCAGCTTCTGAAGGCAAGCAGTCCGCGTACCGCCTCGGCGTGGCTGCGGCCGCTCTCCACCTCGATGCCGCTGCGCAGCCTCAGCGCGTAGCGCGACGAGCCCAGCGATCGCACTTCCCGCACGGCATCGACGCGCACCAGCGCGGAACGGTGGACACGCAGGAAGTCCGCGCCCAGCCGCTCCGCGAACGCATGCAGCGGCTCGCGTTGCAGGTAGCGGCCGGACGCGGTGCAGACCTCCACGTAGTTCCCCTGCGCCACCACGGCCTCGATCTCGGCGACCGGAACCAGCCGGGTATGCCGGCCCACCTGCAACGCGATGCGCGTGCCCGCTTCGGCTTCGTCATAGCTGCCGCGGCCGGCCAGTTCCCAGACCCGGGATAGGGCTTCGCGCAACCGGTCGGACGAGATCGGCTTGAGCAAATAATCGGTGGCGCGCACGTCGAATGCCCGTGCGCCATGGGCGGCGTAGGCGGTGATGAACACCAGCTGCGGCAGGGGGCCCTGCCAGCGCTCCAGTGCCTGGAAGGCATCACATTCGGGCATGTCGATGTCGAGGAACAGCACATCCAGCTCGGTCCGCTCGGCCAGCTCGAGCAGTTCCATGGCATCCACGCACTCCGCCACGATGTCGAAACGGCCCGCCCCTTCGCGCTGCAACAGGCGGCGCACCCGCGAGCGCGCCAGCGGTTCGTCATCGATGATCGCCGCGCGCATCAGCTCCATGCGGGCGTCCCCTCTCCTGGCGTGAGCGGAAGCGTCACGCGAACGCGATGCCAGTGTCCCGGCTCCTCGCTGCGGACGATGCGCGCGGCATCGCCATAGAGCAGTCGCAAGCGTTCGGCCACGCTGGACAGGCCGATGCCCGCGCCCGGCGTCGGCTCGATGCCAGCGAATAGAGTGTTCCCGACCTCGATCACCAGCCCTTCCCGCCCAGACCTCTGCGCCTTGACCTGCAGGCGTCCCGGTTGGCGCGACCTGGCGATGGCGTGGACGATCGCGTTCTCGACCAGCACCTGCACGCTGAGCGCGGGCACCGGCACTGCAAGTGCCGCGTCCTCGATGTCCCATGTCACCTGCAACCGCTCGCCCAGGCGCATCTGCTCGATCATCAGATAGTCACCGACCAGAGCCAGTTCGTCACCCAGCGTACGCATCTGCCGCTCATCGGAAGCCAGGCGGTCGCGCAGCAGGCCCGCGAGCGAGACCAGCATCCGGTCCGCGGTGGCGACATTGCGGTGCATCTCTTCGCCGACCGAATTGAGTGCGTTGAACAGGAAGTGCGGATTCAGCTTCGCGCGCAACGCGTCCAGGCGGGCGTTGGCCAGCCGCGCCTCCACCTGCGAAATCCGCAGGCTCTGCGCCTGCGTCCGCTTGAAGTAGCGCCACGCGTAGGCCGCCAGCACCATCATCAGCACCCACGGCAGGTTCTGCGCGATCTGGATGAAGTAGTCATAGGTCAGCGATAGCGGCTGCACGCCTTCCAGCGGGAACAATGCATAGAACGCGGTGCGCGCCAACAAGCGGAGTAGCAGTGCGAACAACACTGCCAAGGCGTAGATCGCAAGCCCCTGGATGTTTTGCCATCGCTGCAGCGGATACGCCATGACCAACCACCAGAGGAAGATCGTGGGGACGATCCACGGCACGCCCGTGCCGAATCCGAAGTGCAGGCAGTAACCCCAGTCGAGATTCTGCCCGCTGCGCTGCGCCAGCAGCCAAGTGTTCCACCCATACAGCATGCTGTAGGCGAACCACCACGCGACGATTGCAGCCACTACGCTCAGGTTGAGTCGAGCGGGCACGGCGATGGGCGCCTGCGGCGCCATGTCCCCAGCCGGCAACGGAATCTCCGCCTTCATTGCATGATCGCCTTGCCGTCGCCGTGGACCGGGATCACCAGTTCCGCGCGATGCCACTCGCCCGCGGCATCGACTTCGCGCGCAAGCGTGGCGCCCTCGCCGTGGATCAGGCGCAAGCGCTCCTCGACAGTCGCCAGCCCCATGCCGGTGCCCGGCGTGGCGCTGGCCTGGCGCGGCAGGCTGTTTTCGACGACCACGTGAAGCGCCCCGGCCTCAATCCACGCGCGCACCACCAGCTGGCCTGGGCGCCTGCGCTTGGAAATCGCGTGGACGATGGCGTTCTCCACGAGGACCTGCACGCTGAGCGCAGGCACCTGCACCTGCAGCGCCGCGTCATCCACCTCCCAGCGCTGGCGCAGGCGCGCGCCCAGGCGCATCTGTTCGATCTCCAGGTACTCGCGCACCAGTTCGATCTCCTCGCCCAGCGCACGTTGCTGGCCTTCGTCGGCGCCCAGCCGATCGCGCAGCAGGCGCGAGATCGCCACCAGCATGCGGTCGGCGGTGCCGGCATCCTGGTGCACCACTTCCGCCACCGAGTTCAACGCGTTGAAAAGGAAGTGCGGGTTGAGTTGTGCGCGCAAGGCGTGCAGGCGCGATTCCGCCAAACGCGTTTCCATCTGCGCGATCCGCAGTCGCTGCGCCTGCGTCCGCCGGTAGTAGCTCCATCCGTAGGCGACGAAGACCAGCGCCAGGAACCACATGAAATTGAGTGAAATCTGCACCGCGACCTCATGAAGCAACGGACCGGTCGGCGGCCGATCGGTCGGCAGCAATGCGTAGTGGACCTCGCGCATCGCGATGCGCAGCAACGAGGCGCACAGCATCGCCAGCGCGTACAGCGCGACGCGTGACGCGGTCCGGCCCGGCTCCACCGGATAGCGCATCACCACCCACCACAGCAACAGCGTCGGCAGGATGAACGGCAGGCCGACGTTTAAGCCGAATCGCAGCGCCTGCTCCCAATCCACGTCCCGGCCGCTGTTCTGCGCCAGCAGCCAGGTACTCGTCGCATAGAGCAGGCTGTAGAGCAGCCACCAGGCACAGATCGCCATCACCACGCCGGGCGTCAGCGGGCTGGCCCTTGTATCGTCGCTGGCGAAACGTAACTCCACAGCTCACTCCCCAAGCGGTTGCCCATCACGTTTGCATGACTTGGGCACGGACAACCATTCCCATGCCGTAGCAACCTAGCAGTAAGTCCCTTGCCTGAACCACTTCGTCGCGATCCATTTTTGTCCGCTGACCACTGGGGCACCACCATGGAAGGCCTGCGGATCGCATCGGCTTTCGGAATTGGTGTAGGCAAAGTAGAGCGCGCGACCACGACCAGGCAGGACAGACACCCCTGCCTTGGGGAAGACCGTCGCGCCCCCCGCCTCCACGTCAGCGAGATACATCACCAGGGTGGCGACACGCTGCCCGCCCCGCGAAAGATGCGCAGCCTGTCCTGGCTCGGAGGTGTCAAAATGATCAAAGTGGGGCTGGTATTCGGCGCCGGGACCGTACCGCATCACCTGCAATCCCTCGCCATGATGGGCGGGAATGCCGGTGAGCATTTCGATCCTTCTTTCCAATCTTGTCACCAGCTCTGTTTCGCCACGTTGATAGCTGACCAGTTCGCTGGTACGGCGGTCGTCCAGCTTGTCGCCACCTTTCTCCCCATCGACTACCAGTGCGCGCTGTAGACGATCCTTAGAACCTTCGATCAACTCTCGACACTCTTCACTGGTCAGCAGCCCTTCCAGAACGACTGCATGCGGCGAGTCCAGGCGCATGACCACCGATATCTCCAGGTCATCACAGCGGATCGCATTGACATCGAATGGGAACCGCCAGGCCGGATCGAACACCATACTTTCGGGGCCTCTGTCCACAAGTACCTGCTTCACGTGCGATGGCGGCTGTCGATGGCTCATCCGGTAGCGCGCGATCGCCTGCCCGAGCTTTTCCCCGCCATCGCCCAACATTGCGCACAAGCGGTCGATCTCCACTTCGGAACTCGCCTTGTTCTTCAACAGGTGGTTGCGGATGTCTTCGGCGCTAGCCCCGGCCGCCAGCTGGTGATGCAGCCACCCGGCCAATGCGGGCGAGAGATTGATTTCCATCGGTTGATTGATCCCAATATCCGGATGCAGCCCGGGGCGCGACGGCGCCCCGGGCTTCCTGCATCACATCACCAGACGAGCTTCCAGGTGGCCTGCACGCCAAGTGCCGTGCGATCAGCATCCTCACCCAGGCCATGCTGGCCGCGGATATCGATGTTGAAGTTGCCGGCCTTGGAGGTCGGCAAGCTCAGGCCGAAACCTGCTTCCAGCCAGTTGCGGGCGAACTGCGGCGTCACCACGATGGTGTCCGTGCCACCATGCAGCGTAGTGCTGGCATCGTCGGTCAGGTTCCGCCAGACGTTGGCCAACCCGTAGAAGCGCATTGACCGATCGGCCGGGTTCTCGAAGCGCAATCCAACGCGGGCCCGATACGCGGTCAGGCTGTCGCCATCGACGCGAATGGTTCCGTCGTTGACGCCCTTCATCCGTACATGCGATGCAACCAGCTGCGCCTGCGGGATCAGGCTCCAGCCGCCGTTGCCGACGGTAAAGGCTCTGCCGACTTCGGCCGAGGCGATGGCGCTCCAACCGCGCGTATCCGACATATCGACTTCCGCGACATCGCTGGAGACCCACAGGTGGCCCACTTGTCCGGTCAGGTCCACATAGCCGCCCGAACCGAAGTTGAGCGTGTGGTAGCCCCCCACGCCGACGAGGGTCGTGCGGATGTCACCGACGCGTGCGGACAACGGCGTGGCAAAGCCACTGATCGTCGGGCGCACGTGATCGCTGATCTCGGCAGTGCCGCTCGCGACAACACCCATCACGCCCATGCGCGATGCCTCGTCGGAACGAACGTCCTTGCCGGCGCGCAGGTGGAACTGACGCTGGTCGGCGCTGAACTGGCCACGGCCCGAATCCACCTGGCTGAAGCCGGCACGCATCCACAGACCGTCGGCGTGGTCGATGCGCCCATCGCTGCCGATGCCGAAGCGATCGCTCATCGAGCCAAGGCTGTCCATCGTCAAGCCCTGCGCGCTGACCATGCCCATCGCGTAGACCGAGGTCCGCGGATGCAGTAGATGGT
>JAEXBT010000112.1 GCA_023393895.1 Pseudomonadota bacterium | reverse complement strand
GCCATCCACAGCACCGTGCTGGGCCCCGCGCTGGGCGGCACGCGCATGTGGAACTATGCGACCGAGGAGGAAGCGCTCAACGACGTGCTGCGCCTGTCGCGTGGCATGACCTACAAGAACGCCGTGGCCGGCCTGAACCTGGGCGGTGGCAAGGCGGTCATCATCGGTGATGCGTCCAAGGACAAGTCCGAGGCGCTGTTCCGCGCGTTCGGACAGTTCGTCGAGTCGCTCGGCGGCCGCTACATCACCGCCGAGGACGTCGGCATTGATGTCAACGACATGGAATTCGTTTACCGCGAGACCGAATACGTCACCGGCGTGCACCAGGTCCACGGCGGGTCGGGCGATCCCTCCCCGTTCACCGCCTACGGCAGCCTGCAGGGGCTGATGGCCACCCTCAACCGCAAGTTCGGTGATGAGGAAGTGGGCAAGTACACCTACGCCGTGCAGGGGCTGGGCCACGTCGGCATGGAATTCGTGAAGCTGCTCAACGAGCGCGGCGCCAAGACCTTCGTCACCGACATCAACAAGTCGCTGGTGGAGCGCGCGGTCAGCGAGTACGGTGCTGAGGCGGTCGGCCTGGACGACATCTACGACGTCAACGCCGACGTGTACTCGCCCTGCGCGCTGGGCGGCACGCTCAACGAGCACACCATCGACCGGATCAAGGCGAAGGTGATCTGCGGCGCAGCCAACAACCAGCTGGCGAACAACGCGATCGGCGACGAGCTGACCCGCCGCGGCGTGCTGTACGCGCCCGATTACGCGGTCAACGCCGGCGGCGTGATGAACGTGGCGCTGGAACTGGACGGCTACAACCGCGAACGCGCGATGCGCATGATGCGCACGATCTACCACAACCTCACGCGCATCTACGAGATCGCCGATCGCGACGGCATCCCGACCTACCAGGCCGCCGACCGCATGGCCGAGGAACGCATCGAGAAGATTGGCCGCCTCAAGCTGTCGATGGGCCGCGGCACGCCACGCTTCCAGGGCCGCATCCGCGGGCACTGATCGCGCGCTGCGCGAACACGGGGCGAGGCGCATTCCTCGCCCCTTTTCGTTTCGGGAGGGAATGAAGGATGCATACACCCAGGCTCAACGAGGAAATCGACGCGCTGCGCGAGGCCGTGCGCCGCTTCGCCGAGGCCGAGATCGCGCCGCGCGCTGCCGCGATCGACGAGGAAAACGCCTTCCCGCAGGACCTGTGGCCCAAGCTCGGCGAGATGGGACTGCTCGGCCTCACCATTCCGGGCGAATTCGGCGGCAGCGAGATGGGCTATCTCGCCCATCTGGTGGCGATGGAGGAGATCTCGCGCGCGTCGGGCTCGATCGGCCTGTCCTATGGCGCCCATTCCAACCTCTGCGTCAACAACCTCTACGCCAACGGCAACCCCGCGCAGCGCGCGAAGTACCTGCCGAAGCTGTGCAGCGGCGAATGGAAGGGCGCGCTGGCGATGAGCGAGCCCGGCGCCGGCTCCGACGTGGTCGGCTCGATGAATTGCCGCGCCGAACTGCGCGGTGACGTCTGGGTCGCCAACGGCAACAAGATGTGGATCACCAACGGCCCCGAGGCCGACGTGCTGATCGTCTACATGCGCACCGCGCCAAGGAGCGAAGGCTCGCGCGCGATGACGGCCTTCATCGTCGAGCGCGGGATGAAGGGATTCTCCACCGCGCAGAAACTCGACAAACTGGGGATGCGCGGCTCCAACACCTGCGAACTGGTGTTCGAGGACTGCGAAATCCCGGCCAACAACGTGCTCGGAGAGGTGAACCAAGGCGTCAAGGTGCTGATGGCCGGCCTCAACACCGAGCGGCTGGTGCTGGCCGGTGGCCCGATCGGCCTGATGCAGGCCGCGCTCGACATCACCCTGCCCTACGTGCGCGAGCGCAAGCAGTTCGATGTCGCGATCGGCACCTTCCAGCTGATGCAGGCCAAGATCGCCGAGATGTACACCGCGCTGGCCACCAGCCGCGCCTTCGCCTACCAGGTGGCGCGCGACTACGATGCCGGCCACAAGGGCCGCGTGGACGCGGCGGCGTGCCTGATGCACGCCTCGGAATGCGCTGTCCAGGTCACGCTGGAGGCGATCCAGGCGCTCGGCGGCAACGGCTACATCAACGAGTTCCCGACCGGCCGCTTGCTGCGCGATGCCAAGCTGTACGCGATCGGTGCCGGCACCAACGAAATCCGGCGCATGCTGATCGGCCGCGAACTGTTCAACGGCCACGGCTGAGCACGATGGCGATGCCGCTTCCTCAAGCCGCATCCCGCTCCACGAAAAACGCGGCCCGAGGGCCGCGTTCTCCGTTTCACCAAGTCACTCAGAACCGGTAGCGGTAGCTGGCCGCAACCATGCCGTTGTCGCCCAGTTCGCTCCGTCGCTGGCTGACGTCCAGCCGCAACAGGCTGCCGTTCTTCCACTCCGCATTGAAGCCGAGGCCGAACAGGCTGCTGCTCCGCGCCATCGACAGGCCGCCGACGGGCAGCCATTGCTCGATGCCGGTGAAGCTGGCGAACAGCGGATTCTCGCCTGACAGCGTGCGCTGCCACTCCGCGCGTCCATCGATACCCAGCCGCAGTCCGCCGGCAAACGACCAGTCACGCCCGGCACGCAGGCCGGCATAGGCCTGCCAGCGGTCGAAGTCCCACGCCTCGCTGCGCAAACCGAAGCCTGCCGCGCCGCCTTCGGTGAAGCCGTTGTTGCGCAACTGCGCATACTGGCTCCCGAGGTAGGGCGAAACCGTCGTGGTGCCGAGGTTGAAGCGGTAGCCGCTCTCCGCGTTGGCGAACACGTAGCGTCCGCTGCCCAGCGTGCTCACACCTTCGTGGCGCATGCCGAGCATCAGGTTGCGCTCGACCTCGCGGTCGAAGCGGCCGGCACCGATGCCACCACGCAGGTACGCATGCTCACCCAGCCAGCCCGCGTAGGCCTGGGTCTCGGTCTGGCGGTTGCGGGTGCGATCGCCGAGTTCGGACATCCAGCCTTGCGCATCCGTGTGGCTGGCGGCCAGGCCCAGCACGCCGTTTCGCCCGAAGCGGACATCCTGTCCCATCATCCAGCCCGACATGCGGTAATCCAGCCCGCTGTAGCCCGCCTGCGCCAGTGCACCGTCATCACGCAGGTCCTGGTGCCAGAGTCCAGCCAGCATCGGCCGGTCCGCCAACGCGCCGAAGCGGTCAGTCATCGCGCGGCGGCCGGCATCCATCGATTCCAGCGTGAGCGCCATGTTGGCCGCGTGCATCTGTCCGCCCAG
>JAEXBT010000108.1 GCA_023393895.1 Pseudomonadota bacterium | reverse complement strand
GCTTCGACCCGTTCGGCTTCGACCCGGTCGGCTTCGATGCGTTCGGCTTCGAGACGCTCCTCCTGTTCCTGCAGGTCGCTCGGAACCGGCGGCAACGTGGCTTCCGGCAGCGCATCGCGAAGCGCTTCGAACTCCACTGCCAGCGCCTCCTGGACAGGCACTTGCTGGACATCGGCCTGCAAGCCGCTGACGGTCACGCGAACCTGTTCGGCCAGCCGCTCAAGCGCCTGGCTCCCCGCGGCATCCAGGGGCTGCTCGGCGGCGATCAGCCGCTTGATCCAGCCCTCGGCCGGGGCGAGTGCATCGGTGATTTCCGGCACTTCCGCCATGGCGAAGGCACCATTCATCGTATGCACGGCACGCAAGAGGTCGCGATCCGGAACGCGCGAGCTATCGTCGGAAACCCAGCGATCCACGGTCTGCAGGTGGCCGGCGATCTCGACGCCCAGGATTTCCAGCAGCACGGCATCGACACTGACCGGCACCAGACGCGCCGATTCCTGCGCCGGTGCGGGCGTCGCTTCAACCGGCGCCTCGTCGCTCACTTCCGGCGCGGAGTAGGTCGCTTCCTCGCCGGCGGCCAGGCGGTCGGCGACGGCCTCCATTCCGGGCAGGTCGAGGCGGCCTGCGGGGATGCCGTTCAGCGCGCCATGCAGTGCCGGCAGCACTCCATGCGCCTGCTCGACAAGTGCAATGACTGCGGGCGTTGCCGGCCGCGTCTGGTCGAGCACGCGGTTGAGCATGTTCTCGACCTTCCAGCTGAACTCGCCGAGCAGGCGCGCGCCGACCAGCCGCCCACTGCCCTTGAGGGTGTGGAAGACACGGCGGATCGGACGCAGGCGTTCGATGTCGTCGGGCGATGCCCGCCAGGTCGGGAGCAACTGGTCGAGGTTGCCGATCTCTTCCTCGAACTCCTCAAGGAAGATCTCGCGGATCTCGTCGTCGATTTCCTCGTTGGCCAGGTCGAAGCCACCCTCGGCGACGGGCAGCGGTGCGCGCGATTCCACCGGCGGGATGACCGGCGGCTCGGGCATCGCCTCGACAGACGGCTCCGGGGCGAAGTCAGGAGCGCCGGCGCTGGACGGCACCGCGGCATCTTCGCTGGCAACCGCAACCGGCTCAGCGGGCACGGCGGCCGGCGACGGCGCGCGCGCATCGTCCAGCAGGCGGTTGAAGGCGTTCTCGAACTCGGTGTCGGCGAACGGCGTTTCCACGGGCTCGCTGTCCGCAGGCAACGGCCAGTAGCGCAACGCTTCCAGGCTGTGGCGGGTGATGGCGAGGATCTCGTCACGACCGCCGCGCTGCTCGCGCAATGCCTCAAGGTAGTACTCGACGCTCGAAAGCGCATCGGCCAGGGTATCGAGTTGCTGGCCACCGGGGATCCGCTTGCGGTCGAGCAGTTCAACCTGGGTGTAGCGGCGGATGCCGGTCAGGTAGTCGGCCGCCTGCGGCAACTCGAGCATGCGCAGCGCACCACCCACCTCATCAAGCAGCCTCGGGATCTCGGCAAGCTGGCTGTGGTCCCAGCCGGTTTCGACGAAGGCGACGAAGCCCTGCCGGGCGTCGCCGAAATTGGCGATGGCCTCGCGGGTGAGCGCTTCCAGCAGTTGCTGCGCTTCGGCTGCGCCGATGCCTTCGCCCATCGTGTCGGCGTGGGGAGCGCCCGCGGCTTCCTGCCCGAGCCGCGCCACCTGATCATCCAGCGACGCATCGACATAGAGCAGCGCGCCCGCGACATCCAGCAGGGCCGATTCGGTCATCGGTCGCTGGCCGGCGGCGATCGCCGCGACGATGTCACGCTGTTCCCCGATCACGCTGCGCGACAGGCCCAGCCCGAGCATGCCGAGCGTGTCGGCCACGTTGCCCAGTGCATCCGCCAGCGGCTGCAGCGCCGCCGCGTCCTCGCGGCCCGTCCGCAGATGGAGATCGAGCGCATCCTTGACGCGCAGCAGGTCTTCCTTGATCGCCGCGGACACCGTGTCCAGCAAGGCGCGGTTGCGGCCGCTGACGCTGGCATGTGCGTGCGCCAACTCGCCTGCATCGGGGGCGGCGTGGCGATCGAGCCCGAAAGTCTCGCGCAGCCGCTGCAGGGCGGGATGCTGGGCATGTTCGCCGGATACCTGGTAGAGCAGCTGGCGGGTGGGTTCCAGCAGCGAAGAGGCCGGCAACACATGGCTGCCACCGTTCTCGAGCAGGCGGCGTCCCTCGCGTTGCACGCTCCTGAAGGCATCGCGCAGCGGCTGCGATGCGGTGATCGCGCCATCACGCAGGGCCGCCGCCACTTCCGAACCGACCCAGAACAGGCGGCGCGCCTCGGGACTGAAGTCCGCCCGGGCAAGTCCGCTCAGCGCGTCATGCAGGCGCGGGGCATCAAGGTCGCTGTCGTCGCGCCAGCCATCGACTTCACGCCCAAGGTCGGCCAGCAGTGTGGCGGCATCCACCGGCCCGTCGCCGCTGTCGAGTCCGGGCACCTCGCGATCGAGGTCCGGGTTGAACAGCGCAGCCTCGCTGACCGGCTTCTGGCCATGCACCGCGCGCAGTTCGTTGAGCAGTGGCATCAGCACGATCGGGATGTCTCGATGGCCACCCTGCAGGCGTTCCAGATAATCCGGCAACTGCACCGCGCCGCGTGCCAGCGCCGCGCAGGCGTCGTCGCTGCCCTCGATGCGGCCTTCGGAGATCGCCAGCGCCACCTCCTGCATCTCGCCCGCGATCATCGCCGGGGCGTAGAGCTCGATCATCTTCAGGCTGCCCTGCACCTGGTGCAGCAGCGCCGCAGCCAGCCGCATGCGCGCCGGATCGGAGCCGTCATCGACGTAGGCCTCGATCTCCTGCTGCACCTGCCGGAGGCTGGCATCCAGCTCGGGCTTGATCCAGCCAAGCGTGGCGTGCTCGATCGCTTCGCGCAGCACGTTCATGGCTGAAGTCCCGGGGATGGCGCGGGGCGGACGACTGTCATCTCGATACCGGTCCTATGGCTCAGGCCGGCAGCTTGAAGTCGGCCACGGAGCGGCGCAGGTTGGTCGCCAGCTGCGCCAGGTTTCCGATCGAGCTCGCGGTCTGGTTGGCACCCTGCGAGGTCTGCGCGGTGATCGACTGGATCGTGGTCATCGTCTCCGAGATGTTCGAGGCCGCGTTCGACTGCTGCTCGGCGGCGTTCGAGATGTTGCGGATCAGCTCGGCCAGGTCGTTGGACACGCGCTCGATCTCGCCCAGCGCGGTACCCGCGTCCTCGGCCAGCCGTGCGCCCTGCACCACTTCGGTGGTCGTCTCTTCCATCGAGCTGACCGCCTCGTTGGTATCGGCCTGAATGGTCGAGACAAGGCCCTCGATTCGCTTGGTCGCGTTCGATGCGCGTTCGGCGAGTCGCTGCACTTCGTCGGCCACCACCGCGAAGCCGCGGCCCGCCTCGCCCGCCGAGGCCGCCTGGATCGAGGCGTTCAGCGCGAGGATGTTGGTCTGCTCGGAAATGTCGTTGATGAGTTCCACGATCGCGCCGATTTCCTGCGAGGACTCGCCCAGGCGCTTGATTCGCTTGGAGGTCTCCTGGATCTGGTCGCGGATGTTGTCCATGCCCTGGATCGTCTGGCGCACCACGTCGGCGCCGTTGGTGGCGATTTCCACCGAGCGCTGCGCCACTTCGGCCGACTGCGCGGAGTTGCGCGACACGTGGCGGATCGAGCCGGCGATTTCGTTGATGCGGTCGGTGGCAGAACCGATCTCGGTCGCCTGGTGCTCGGCCGCCTCGGCCAGATGCATGGCGGTGGCCTGGGTTTCCTGCGCCGAGGACGAAACCTGCACCGAGGTGTCGTTGATCGTGCCGACGAGGCTGCGCAGCTGCTCGATGGCGAAGTTGATCGAGTCGGCGATGGCGCCGGTCATGTCCTCGGTCACCGTGGCCTTCACCGTCAGGTCGCCTTCGGCGAGCGAACCCATTTCATCCAGCAGGCGCATGATCGCCTCCTGGTTGCGATTGTTGAGTTCCTCGACCGCGGTACGGCGGCGGGCCTGCGCCCGGAACAGGCTCCAGAGCAGGCCGAGGATGGCCGCCAGCGCCACCAGACCCGACGCGATCGAGATCCAGATGTTGCCGATCAGGCTGGTGTCTCGCAGCGAGCCGGCCGAAGTGAATGCGCTGAAGAGCTTGCGCGAATCCGACAGCAGCTCATCCGCACCGCCGGTGATCTTGCTCGATGCCGACTGCGCCTGGAACAGGTTCGCCGAACCGCCCAGGATCGCATCGAGGTCCTTCTTCATCCCGGTCCAGATGGTGTTGGCCTGGTTGAGCGAGCCACTGGCCGCGCCGGTCACGCGCTGGACGTTGGCGCCGCCCTCGCGCAGGTCGCCCAGCACCTGTTCGAACACCGTGGCGTCCTGGCGAAGGCCCTGGCCGGCGAGCGGTGCCGTGGCACCGCCAGCGCGCATTTCGGCGATGCGGCGCGCCATCTGGGAGGCGAGGATCGACTGGCGCATCGCGATGTACTGCTGGCTGGAGGGCGCGCCGGCCGCCGACATCGCGCGCACCATTTCGTCAAGCTGCGCCTGCAGCTGCGGAACCGCCGCGGTGAAGCGGTCAGCGTTGCCGCCGAGGCCGGATACCGCCGCTTCACTGCCGATGATCTGCTGCGCGTTCTGCGCCAGCGGCGCCCAGGTCTTCTTGATCGTCGCGATCGGCTGGGACACGGAAAGGTCGTTGCCGTAGACGGAATCGACCGATGCGATGTTCCGGTCGATCTGTTCCTTGGTGCCGCGAAACTCCTTGAAGGCCTCGAGGTTGCCACCGGTGGCTTCCTGCGCCTGGCTGGCGAGCTGCTGCGAGAGCACCTGCAGGTCGGCGACCGCCGTGTTGGCGTTGCCCAGGCGCGTTGCCCGCCACACCGACAGCGCGGTATTGGCGGCGAACACCAGGATCGAGATCGCCAGAATGGTCAACCAGAAGCCTGTGCCGGCTTCGCGTGCCTTGCCGACCACCGGATTGTTGACTGTGCTCATCGCTTGAACCTCGGTTTTCAACGGTTTGCCAGCACGCTTGCGCTGGGCAGTGGATCGGATCGGCTGCTCACGCAGCCGCGTTTCGGAATTCTGGGGTGCGTGCCAGCCGCTCCAGGCTGAAGACGGACCACTGCCGGTCGTTCTCCAGGTAGACCCGGTCGATGAAGTGGCCGTAGCGACCCTCGAGCTGGATGTCGGCGCCCTGCTCCTCGTCGAAGCTGCGCTGGCCGTAGAGCTCGTCGATCAGCACGGCGACATCGCCACCAGGCTGGCGGACCACCAGCATGCGCTGGCGCTCCTGCGCGACGCTGCGCTGGCCTTCCAGGAACAGCTTGAGATCGGCCACCGGCAACAGGTTGCCGCGCACGTTCGCCAAGCCCAGCAACCATGCCTGCGCCCCCGGCAGCGGGGTCACGCCGGGCACACCCAGGATCTCGACGACCTCACCGAACGAGGAAACCAGGTCGTGTTGTCCGATCCGGTAGGCCAGACCACGCCAGCCCTCGCGACCGCCGGCGGCCAGCGGGCTGCCGGCGACGTGCGCCAGGCTGCGCCGCTCGTAGTCGCGCAGCAGGTCCAGCAGCGGGCCGGCTGCCGCCATGTCAGGCGACTCCCAGCACGGCGTTGATCCGCGCGATCAGATCGGCCTCCTGGGGCGGCTTGACCACATAGTCACGCGCCCCCTGCCGCATTCCCCAGGCCCGGTCGGTATCCATGCCCTTGGTGCTGACGATGAGCACCGGGATGTCCCGGGTCACTTCGTCGCGGGTGATCGCCCGCGTGGCCTGGAAGCCGTTCATGCCGGGCAGCACGACGTCCATCAACACCAGATCAGGCAGCTCACGCCGGCACAGGTCGATGCCATCCTCCGCGCTGGTCGAGGCGGTCACCTGGTGCCCGTTCTTCTCGAGCAATTGCGTGAGGACCGCCGCTTCCGTTGGCGAATCCTCGATGAGCAGTATGCGTGCCATGCCCTTCTCCCCTGGTCAGGCGTTGACGTAAGTGCGGATCGCGTCCAGCAATTCCTCGCGCGTGAACGGCTTGGTGAGGTACTGCTCCGAGCCGACGATGCGCCCCCGCGCCTTGTCGAACAGGCCGTCCTTGGACGACAGCATGATCACCGGCGTCGTCTTGAACACCTGGTTGTTCTTGATGAGCGCGCAGGTCTGGTAGCCATCCAGGCGCGGCATCATGATGTCGACGAAGATGATGTGCGGATGCTGGTCGGCGATCTTCGCAAGCGCCTCGAAACCGTCGTTGGCCGTGACAACCTCGCAACCCTCGCGCTTGAGCAGCGTCTCCGCCGTGCGGCGAATGGTTTTTGAGTCGTCGATCACCATCACCTTCAGGCCGTTGAGGCCAGCGGCGTTACCTTCTTGCATCAAGCCGAACCCCTGTTTCCCCAGCGCGAACGCGGCGTCGAAATAGGGAATCTTCCACCCAATCCCCGGCATGTCAAGCGCGCGTGATGGTGGCACCGCGCTTCTGTGCGGCACTTCCGCTTCCCGCGGCGCGCTTTCCGCATCGCGCTGCTACCATCGCCGGGGTTCACGCCCGCAGGACGCCGCATGCCGCTCGACATCGTCGTGGTGATGGACCCCATCGAGGGGATCAATCCCGCCAAGGACACCACCTTCGCGATGCTGCTCGAGGGCAACCGGCGCGGCTATCGACTCCTTTACGTCCGGCCGGGCGGCCTGCAGCTGCGGGATGGTGTCGTCAGCGCCACGGTAGCACCGCTCGAGGCCTTCGATACCCAGGCTGACTGGTTCAGCCTCGGCGCGTTCGACGAAATGCCGCTGGGTCCCGGTCAGGTGGTGCTGATGCGCACCGATCCGCCGGTCGATGCCGATTACCTGCACGACAGCCAGCTGCTCGATTTCGCCCGCCTTCAGGGGGCGCTCATCGTCAATGATCCCCGCGGCCTGCGCGATTTCAATGAGAAGCTGGCCGCATTGATGTTCCCGGACTGCTGCCCGCCCACCGTGGTCAGCCGCGATGCCGCCACCCTGAAGGCCTTCGTCAATGCCCAGGGGGAAGCCGTGCTCAAGCCGCTCGATGGCATGGGCGGACGGTCGATCTTCCGCGCCAGCGCCGGCGAGGCGAATCTCAACGTCATCCTCGAAACCCTGACCCAGGGCGGACGCCATCTGGCAATGGCCCAGCGCTACCTGCCGGAGATCGTCGAAGGCGACAAGCGCGTCCTACTGATCGATGGCGAGCCGGTCGAGTACGCGCTCGCTCGCATCCCGCAGGGCGACGAGTTCCGCGGTAACCTCGCCGCCGGCGGCCGCGGCGAAGGCCGCCCGCTGTCGGCCCGCGACCGCGAGATCGCCGCGCGGGTGGGTCCGGAGATGAAGGCGCGCGGGATGCTGTTCGTCGGCCTGGACATCATCGGCGACTGGATGACCGAGTTGAACGTCACCAGCCCCACCGGCCTGCGCGAGCTGGACCGGCAGTTCGGCCTGAACATCGCCGCGCGCCTGTTCGACGCCATCCAGACGCGGGTCAACGGCACCGCGCCGTGAGTGATGCCGCCGCCCTGCCCGCGCCGGCGCGGCTCGGTGAACGCGACCGGCTGGGCGCGACGATGGCGCTGTCGGCGGCATTGCACGCCATCGTCATCCTGGGCGTCGGGTTCGCGGTGGAGCAGGCCGCGCCGATCACCCCGATGCTCGATGTCATCCTGTCCGGCACCCGCACCGCGCTGACGCCGAAAGAAGCCGAGTTTCTGGCCCAGGCCAGCAACCAGGGCGGCGGCGAGCATGACAAGTCCTCGCGCCCGACCGATCTGGTCAGCGGTCCGCTGCCCCTGCCCGAGGCCGGCATCGCCCCGCAACCGCTGCGTGCGCAAAGCCCCGACGCGGCACCGCCGCCCGAGGCGCGGATCGTGAGCGGCGCTGACGACCTGCGCGCCGCACCGGCGCAGGACCGTCCGCAGTCGCAGCCCGATGCGTTGCCGCCGGGCGAGCAGAAGATCGTCCATGACATCGACATGGCGCGGCTTGCCGCCGAGGTGCACCTGAATTCGGAGCGCTACGCCAAGCGACCCAAGCGCAAGTTCGTCTCGGCCAGCACGCAGGAATACGCCTATGCCGAGTACCTGAGACGCTGGGTGGACCGCGCCGAGCGGGTGGGCAATCTCAACTACCCGGAGATCGCCCGCCAGCGGCGGCTGTCCGGGCAGGTGGTCATGAGCATCGGGATCCGCCGCGACGGCAGCGTCGAGTCGGCGCAGGTGCTGGTGTCCAGTGGCCAGGCGGTGCTCGACCAGGCCGCACTGCGCATCGCCCGGCTGGCCGAGCCCTACCCCGCGCTGCCGAAGACTTCCGAGAACGTCGACGTGCTGAACGTGGTCCGGACCTGGAACTTCCGGCCGGGCGGCACCTTCGACGACGAGTGATCGCGTACGGGCCGGCCAGGCTTCAGAGCCGGCGCCAGACCGGGCCCTCGCCACGCCGCCAGTACACGGCGAACGCCCGGGCATAGAACGCGTCGGCCGGCAGCAGGCCGAACATGCGTCCGTCATGGCTGTTGCCTCGCGCATCGCCCAGCACCAGCACCTCGCCCGCAGGCACCCGTCCGCGTGCGTCCGGGCCGCCGCCCTGCGCCAGATCCAGCCCATACAGGTGGCCGTCCAGCAGCTCCATGGCCTCCGCGGCGCCGGGCACGGCAAGCTGGCGTCCGTTGACGTGCAGGCGGCCATCGCGCACTTCGACGTCATCGCCCCCGATCGCCACCACCCGCTTGATCAGCCGTTCGCCATCGACCGGCGACTCGAACACCGCCACTTCCCCGCGCCGAGGCAGGCCGGCGCCCAAGAGCCGCGCATGGGTGAACGGGAGCCTCAGGCCGTAGGCACGCATGTCCACCAGCACGCGATCACCCGGCATCAGCGTGGGCTGCATGGAGCCGCTCGGCACCACGTAATGGTTAGCGAAGGCCGAGCGGAAGCCCATCAGCAGCAACAGGGCGAAGGCGATCCGCAGCGCTTCGCCGCGCCAGCCACGGCGCCATGGGGATGCGGAATCGGCCGGTACGTTCATTGCGGGTCTCAGTCTGGATGCATGTGCAGCATCCTGCTGCGCGGCACACGTTACACGTGCCGGAAGTCAGCCGCGCCGGGCGCGCAATGCCGCCTGCTCGGCGAGCGTGAGCGCGACGTTGTTGCGCAAGTAAGCCGGCTCCAGCCGCTCCGGCGGCAGCGCCTCGCCACGTGCATGGGCGCGGACCGCCAGCCGGGCGATGTCGCTGGCGCGCGGCAGTGCCTCCGCATCGGCGGACGCAAGCTGGTCGCCCAGTTGCACCACGAGCGCGCCCTCCAGCGCAGCGAAGCCGGTGCCGACGCCGTGCCACCCGCTGCCTTCGACAGCCACGCCGTCAGGCTTGGAGACGCGCTCGGCGCCCAGCGCGACCGGCACATCGTCGCCGATCCGGTAGGCGCCCCAGTAGACCTCGCCCATCCGTGCATCGATCGCTGCGAGCACGTTCGCGCCCTCCCCCGCGCCGGCGCGCAGTGCCAGCGTTGCCAGCGTGGAGATGCCGATCGCCGGCACGTCGAGCGCGAGCGCCATGCCCTGCGCCAGCGACACGCCCAGGCGCACGCCGGTGAACGCACCCGGACCGATCCCGACCGCGATCGCATCGAGATGAGGGCGGGCGATGCCGGCTTCGGCGAGGAGTGCATCGGCCCATGGCAGCGCGAGCTCGGCGTGACGACGCGGCGCAACCTCGAAGCGTTCGAACACCTCGCCATCGCGCCAGACGGCGACGGAGCACGCTTCGGTACTGGTTTCCAGCGCGAGCAGGTTCATCCGTGCAGCCTAGCCGTTGCCGACGCGGGCGTCAGCGGCCTGCGCCACGGGAGCGCCATCGCGCATCGAGAAGAACGCCTCGACCTCGGCGATCTCACGGGTGCGCGGCATCGGCGGCAGCGAATCGAGGAACACGCGGCCATAGCTCTTGCCGGTGAGGCGGGGGTCGCACAGCACCAGCACGCCGCGGTCGTCGACCGTGCGGATCAGCCGGCCGGCACCCTGCTTGAGCGCGATCACCGCCTGTGGCAGCTGCTCGTCGCGGAACGGGTTGCCGCCGCCGCGGCGCACGGCGTCGAGCCGCGCCTCGAACACGGGGTCGTCGGGCGCGGCGAACGGCAGCTTGTCCAGCACCACCACCGAGAGCGCATCGCCGGCGACATCCACGCCCTCGCGGAACGAGGCGGTCCCGAGCAGCACGCCATCGCCTGATTCGCGGAACTGCTGCAGCAGCTGGGCGCGTGGCGCCTCGCCCTGCACGAACAGCGGCCACGGCGCGTCGGCACGCTCGCGAAGCTGCGTGGCCGCCTCGCGCAGCGCCCGGTGCGAGGCGAACAGCAGGAAGGCGCGTCCCTTGGAGGCCCGCAACACCGGCAGCACCGCCTCGATCACCGCCTGTCCGAAGCCGAAGGTGTTGGGTTCGGGCATCGACCTCGGCAGGTAGAGCAGTGCCTGCCGTGGCCAGTCGAACGGGCCGGCTTCAAGCCGTGTCTTTGGCTCCCAAAGACCGAGCCGCTTGGCCACGTGGACGAACGCGCCATCCACGGCGAGCGTGGCCGAGGTGAAGATCCACGCCGCGCGCGACTGCTCGCGATGGCGGCGCAGCGGGCCGGAGACATCCAGCGGCGTGCGCTGCAGGCGGAAGCCACGCGGCGTCAACTCGTACCAGTAGACGTTGTCGCGGCCGGGTTCGGGGCTGCGCTCGTCGAGTGGTTCGGCATCCTCGCCATCATCGACGTTCCACGCCTCGCGCCAGCGCGCCAGCCGCGCCGCGGCCTCTACCGCGCGGGCATGGCAGGCATCCAGGCCCGGACTGGCCTCGCGCCACGGCCCCAGCGCTTCGACCAGCGCGTGCAGCGCGTCGGCCAGGTCGTCCAGTGCGCTTGCGACTGCGGGCTCGTGCAGGGCGCGCGCACGGGTGCCGCGGATCGGCAGGTTGTCCATCAACGCGCGCAGGTGCCGGCTGATGTGCTCGAGCTGTTGCGCTGGCGTCTGCAGGGCTGCCAGCGCGCCGGTGGCCTCGCGTGACTCGGACAGCGCATCGCGCGCCAGCTCCACCAGCAGGCGTGCGCCGAGCCCTTCGCCGAAGAACTGCGCGGCAAGCTCGGGCAGCTGGTGGGCCTCGTCCACCACGAAGGTCTGCGCGCCCGGCAGGATTTCACCGAACCCCTCCTGCTTGAGCGCAAGGTCGGCCAGCAGCAGGTGGTGGTTGACCACCACCACGTCGGCCGCCTGTGCACGCTGCCGCGCCTGCACCACGAAGCATTCGCCCCAGAACGGACACTCATTGCCGAGGCAGTTCTCGTTGGTCGAGGTCACCAGCGGATAGACTGGCGAATCCTCCGGCATGTCCTCGAGCTCGGCCAGGTCGCCGAACCGCGTGCGCCCGCTCCAGGCGACGATGCGCTGGAACTGGCCGGCCTGCTCCCTGGTGGCGAAGCGCGGCTCGCCGCGGGCCTGCTCCATCCGGTAGCGGCACAGATAGTTGGCGCGACCCTTCAGCAACGCGGACGTGTGGCCGATGCCGAGCGCGTCACGCACCCGCGGCAGGTCGCGATGGTAGAGCTGGTCCTGTAGCGCGCGGGTGCCGGTGCTGATGATGGTCTTGCGCCCGGACAGCAGCGCAGGCACCAGATAGGCATAGGTCTTGCCCGTGCCGGTACCCGCTTCCGCAAGGAGGGTGTCGCTGTCGACGATGGCCTCGGCGATCGCGGCGGCCAAGTGCTGCTGCGCCGAGCGCGGGACGAAGCCGGGCAACTTGGTGGTCAGCACGCCGCCTTCGCCCAGTACTTCGATCGTGTGATCCGGTAGCTGATCCATCAGCGTGCGCGATCCGTCGCAATGCCCGCCAGTGTCATCGGACCGGCGGCGGAGGGGGCGGCTCCGGTGCGGGGCGCGGCGTGGTTGCCGGGTCCTGCGGCGGACGTCGATCGCCCAGCCCGAAGAATTCGCGCCAGCCGCCCGTCCCGCTCTCGGCGGGCGCCGGTTCGATCGGGTTGCCGTACTCGTCGTACTGCACCTGCGGCTCGGGCGGCGCGATCACGCAGGGCTGGTAGGCCGGCGCATAGCCGCGCACGAAGGGAAAGCGACGCACGTTCGGGCAGGCGGCATCGGTGGCATTCGTGCCGGAGACCCATTGCCAGTCGATGCCTGCATCGCCCACTTCCAGCGGGCGGCTCGGCAGCCGCGAGAAGATGCCGGACCACACCCGCATCGCGCCGGTCGCACCGTACAGGCCGGTCGGCTTGTTCTGGTCGTTGCCGACCCAGACCACGGCGAGGTGGTCCCCGGTCCAGCCGGCGAACCAGCTGTCGCGGCTGTCGTTGGAGGTGCCGGTCTTGCCGGCGGCCTTGAGGCGGCCTAGGCCATCGGCGACCAGCTGCCGCCCCGTACCCGAGGCCACCGCCTGCTGCAGCGCGATGGTGACCAGCCGGGCCGCGATCGCATCGCCTTCCTGCGCCGGCGCCGGCGCCTTGTCGTAGCGGTTGAGTGCGCGGCCATTCGGATCGAGGACGCCGCGCACCGCATGCAGCGGCTGCACTTCGCCACCGGAGGCGAGGAACTGGTAGAGCTGCGCCATTGCGTACGGGCTCTGGTCGGTGGCACCGAGCAGCAGCGAGGGGTTGCTCTGCGGCTCGATGCCCGCCAGCGTGCGGGTCAGCTGGGCGACGCGTTCGGGCCCGACATCCATGCCCAGCCGCACCGTCGCCAGGTTGTAGGACTGCGCCAGCGCATCAATCACCCGCACCGTGCCGTGGCTGCGGCCATCGGAGTTGCCCGGGCTCCAGCGCTGGTTGCCCTGGCGGATGGTGAGCGGGGAATCGTCGAGGTAACTGGCCAGCGACCACTTGCCGGGCTGTGCCAGCGCCAGCAGGTAGACGAACGGCTTGATGATGGAACCGACCGGCCGCTGCGCCGAGACCGCGCGATTGAAACCGGGGTTGGAGAACTCGCGGCTGCCGACCGCGGCGACCACCTGCCCGGTGTGGACATCGGTCATCACCAGTCCGGCCTCGAGCGGCGCGTTCCGGCGCGGCCCGAGCGCCTTCAGCGTGCGCGTCACCGAGCCTTCGGCATATGCCTGCGCGGACGGCGACAGCGCGGTCATCACCGACAGGCCGGCGCCCTGCAGCGAGTCGGCGGGGTAGTCGCGCACCAGCTGGCGGCGCACCAGGTCCACATAGGCCGGGAAGCGGTTCGGCGCGGCTCCACCGGGTTCCTTGCTGACGCCAAGCGGTGCTTTCACCGCCCGGTCATGCTCGGCCTGATCGATGACGCCGGTCTCCAGCATCTCGCCCAGCACGAAGTCACGGCGTTGCCGCGCGCGCTCGGGGTTGCGACGCGGGTCGTACCACGACGGCCCCTTGACGATCGCGATCAGCAGCGCGACCTGCTCGGTGGAGAGCTGGTCGAGGCTGCGGTCGAACCAGAATTCGGAGGCCGAGGCAACGCCGTGGATCGCCTGCGCGCCGCGCTGGCCCCAATAGACCTGATTGAAATAGGTCTCGAGGATGGTGCGCTTGTCATAGCGCGCTTCCAGGATGATCGCGTAGAGGATTTCCTTGAACTTGCGGCTCGGCGTCTGTTCGCTGCCGATGCCCAGCAGCCCGCTGCGCGCCAGCTGCTGGGTCAGCGTGCTGCCGCCCTGCAGGCTCTTGCCGCCCGAACGCAGGCTCACCCACAGCGCGCGTGCCATGCCCGATGGGTCGATGCCGTGGTGGCGGGCGAAGTCCCGATCCTCCACCGCCTGCAGGCCGGTGACCAGCGTCTCCGGCACCTCGTTCAGGCTGACCAGCCGGCGTTCTTCCTGCTTCTGGCCGTAGAGCATCGCAATGCGGGCCGGATCCAGCCGCGCGGCAGGCAGCGTCGCGGCACGGTCGCCGGCACGCAGCGAAGTGACCTGGCCATTGCCCAGCGTCACCTGGATGCGCTGCGGCGCGATGCGGCCCTCCACGTCGTGGTAACCGCGGCTGGAAATCGTGAAGACGTTGCCCTTGCGCGCATAGCTGCCGGGCTTGCTGCCCACGCCATCGTCCTGGTAGGCGGCGGCATCGAGTTCGGTCTTCAGGGTCGCGGGATCCATCGCGATGCCGCGTTCGAGCTGCAACGGACGCGCGTAGACACGGGTAGGCAATTGCCATTTCAGGTCCCCGAAGCGCTGAGTGACCTGATGATTGAGGTAGAGCGTGTAGGGGATCAGGAAGCCGAGGCCGATCCCGATGGCGGCCAGCAGCAGGATCAGCAGGCGCCGGCCCCAACCGGACCCGACATGCACCTCTTCGGTGTCATCGTCGTGGTCGGGATCGTCGTAATCGTACTTGGCCATTCAGTGCGCGGCGCAGGCGAAATCGCGGAAGCCGGAAGTCTAGCCCAGATGCCCGGCCCTCCCGCGTGGGAAAAGTTCAGCCTTCAGCGTCGGGTTTGGGACCGCTGCGCCCGCGCAATCCATCGCCGATCCCCTGCAGCATCGCCCGGGCATTGCGCCCACGCGGTTCGACGAACAACGAGAAGCGCAGGAGCTTGAACAAGGCGCGCGGGATATCCTGCGCCACCCAGACGCGCGGCGTTGCCGGACGCCGGTACAACAGGATCCGGTTGCGCATCATGTAGTACAGCCGGCGTGGTGAATGGACGAAACTGGCACCGAACGGCAGCGCGCGCAGTGCATCGCCAATACTGTGACCCATGCGCGCATCGCCGATGCCATGCAGGGTGTACCCGGCGCGCATCGCCCGGAACGACCAGTCCAGATCCACGTTGTCGATGAACAAGGCCTCGTCCATCGCACCGACCGCGTCCAGCACGGGCATCGGAATCAGGCAACCGGATGTGATCAGGAAGTCGCAGCGCACCCGCTCTCCCGCTACGGCGACGATCTTGTGGTTGAGCGGCAAGCCCACGCGCACGAACGGCGCGGCCTGTCCGTTGCGAAGGTCCTCGGCCACCGGGCCCACCGCAGCCACCTGCGCGCCTTCCTCACGCAGGCCCCGAAGCCCCTCCAGCAGCCGCGGGACCATGTCTGCCGCGGGCAGGCTGTCCTGATCCATCAGCAGCACGGCCCCAGCGCCAAGCAAATGCGCGGCGGCAATGCCCTGGTTCAGGGCGGCCGCAACGCCCCGGTTGGATGGGTTCTCGATCAGCTGCGCCGGCAGCGCGCGCGCCGCCACGCGCAGTGGCACGCGCGTGGCTTCTTCGGAAGCGTTGTCGACGATCACGATGGCGCCCACCTGTGGACGCAAGCGATCGAGTTGCGCCGACAGCGCGGCGAGGTCCGGCTGGTAGGTCACGATGACCGCGTGAACCGCGTCGATGGCTAACGGATGACGCATCAATCCACGCCCAGCAGGTCCGCGGCGAGCGATCGCAGGCCATTGCCGTAGCGTGCGTAACGCCCGCTCAGCCACTCCCCGAGGACCACGGAGGTGCGCTGCAGCCATCCCGCCGGCAGCGTGGCGCGCGCACGCGCATGACGCAGGCGGGCCTCCACTTGCGGGCGATGGCTCGCGAGTCCATCGTCCCTCGACACGTGCGCAGCCAGTCCCTCGGCACGCAGGAATGCGCGCTGAATGAACGCGCTGCGGCCCACGCCCACGCCCGCACGCTCCAGGCCCTGTCGCCGCCTCACGCCGATCTGGTTGCCACCGTGCTGCCGGTAATCGATGACGGGCTCCGGCATCGTGTCCACCTCGCCGTGCATGCTGGCGATGATCGCCAGCCACTCGTCATGCGACCAGCCTTCGGCCGCGGGCAACGCAAGCGGAAGCAGTTCTCGGCGCAGCGCCATCGCCGCACCAGTGACGATGTTCCGCCGCAGCAGCACCTCGAACGCGCGGCCTGCGTGCATGGCAACAAGTTCGCGCGGGGCGACATCAAGTGTTGCAAGCAAGTCGGATCCAATTGGCCGCCCTTCCCCATCGACCAGCCTCGCGTCGCCATGCAGCACCAGCAGGCGCGGCCGGGCCCGGAACACGTCCAGCATGCGGGCGATCTTGCCGGGATGCCAGACATCGTCCTGGTCGCACGGGAACAGCACCTCGGCATCGGCGCGCTGCAGCGCCGCCTCGAAATGCCGCACATAACCCACGTTCTGCGGGTTGCGGTGGAGCACCACCTCGGCACCGGCGGCGCGCCGATCGGCAGCGAAGCCCTGCAGCAACCCCCAGGTGCCGTCTGATGATGCGTCATCCGACAGGACGTAGACATCGGGCTGGCGCGATTGCGCACGCAAGCTTTCCAGCTGCGCCGGCAGGAACCGTTCGCCATTGTAGGTGCACAGCACCACGGCGCAGCGCATGTCGGCGGAAGCGTTCAAAGCTGGCGCTCCGCGCGCCAGTTGGCCGCGACCGGGCGGAACCCACGCGGCTCGATGCCAAGCAGCGCCTGCAGTCGCGTGTTGTCGGCGACGAGATCCTGGTCGACGCGCGAGATCGCGCCACGCAGCCCGGGCAGCAGCGCGGACACCAGCGCCAGCAGCGGGCGCGGCACCGGCACCGGCAGGGTGCGCACGGGCAGACTGCCGCGCACGCGCTTGAACATGGCGTCGATGGGCAGGCGCTCGCCACCACCGATCTCCAGGGCCTGCCCGAGCGCCGCATCGTCATGCAATGCACGCCACGCGGCCTCCGCAACATCGGCGGCGTGTACCGGCTGGCGAAGTCCTCGCCCGACTGGCCACGGGAACAGCCGCGTGCGCATCGCCCTGTGCGCCACTGGCGTCAGGTTGCGGTCGATGCCAAGGCCCCAGATCATCGTCGGCCGCAGCAGCGTCCAGCCGATCCCCAGGCGCTCACATTGCGTGCGCAGTGCGGCTTCTGCATCCCGCAACGATTGCGAGAGCGCGCGGTCCTCCGCCACCGGAGAGTCGCGCTTGCTTTCCGCGCTCATCGAGCTCGTTGCGACCAGCCGTCGCACCGGAGCCTTTGGCAGCGCGGCGAGCGCATCGGCCAAGGCCTGCAGCGGACCGAAGCTGATCGCGACATCGGCCTCGATCGCAGGCCAACCCTCGCGCAGGTCGCCCCGGTGCCAGTCCAGCCAGTCCAGCCAGTCCAGTCCGGCCCCGGCCGGCTGCCGGCTCAGCGCGTGGACGTGCACATGCTGCCCGTCCAACTGCCGCAGCAAGGCGTGACCCAGCTGGCTGCTCGCGCCGGTCAGCAGGACGCGGGAGGGTGTGGGGGAAGAATCGTTCACGACACGGGAGGCTGTCCACCAGGCTGCAGTTTATCCGCCACCCTCACCCGGCACGCCGCGCCTCGGTGACGCCGGGCACGGCCGACAGCCGGCCGAGCAACTGCGAAAGCTGCGCGATGTCGTGCACCTCGACGCTGATCGCCAACTGCTGACGGCCATCGCGCGCAGCACCCCCGCCATGGATCGACTTCACCAGCACGCCTTCCTGCGCGATCTGGTTGCTGACATCACGTAGCCAGCCCTTGCGATCGACGCCGCGCACCACGATGTCGACACCCTGTCGCAGGGACGCATCGCCCCAGTCCATCGGCATCACCCGTTCCGGCTCGCGCATCGCCATGCGCCGCAGGGCCGGGCAGTTAGCGCGATGCATGGACAGCCCACGGCTGCGGGTGAGGTAACCGGTGACCGGCTCGCCCGGCAACGGCTGGCAGCAGCGCGCCACGTGTGCCAGCAGGTTGTCGACGCCAGCCGCGGAAACGCCCGGGCTGGCCGCTGCCCGACCGGCCGAAGGCCTGGCCTGCGCGGGCGCTGACGATTCCGGGGCCGCCTGCCGGCGGGCATCATTAAGTGCACGCACCACCTGGCTCGGCCCCAGCTCACCCAGCGCAAGCTGGACATGCAGCTCACCCACATCGGCGAGCTGGAAGCGCGCCAATGCGGGAGCCAGGTCGGCATCCAGCAGCCCCATGCGCTTGAGTTCGCGCTCGAGGATTTCGCGCCCCGCCTGCTGGTTGCGCTCGCGGTCGAGCCTGCGAAACCAGGCCCGCACCTTCTCGCGCGAGCGCGGACTGGCGAGGAAGCGATTGCCCGGCAGCAGCCAGTCGCGGCGTGGCTCCCCGGTCTTGCTGACCAGGATCTCGACGCGCTCACCGGTCGCGAGCTTGTGGTCGAGCGGGACGATGCGCCCATCCACTTTGGCACCGCGGCAGCGGTGGCCGATGTCGGTATGCACGCGGTAGGCGAAGTCCAGCGGGGTAGCGCCCACCGGCAGGTCCACCACGCCGCCCTTGGGCGTGAGTGCGTAGACGCGCTCCTCCACCAGTTCCTGGTCCAGATCGGCGCGCAACGCGTCATCGCCCTCATCGCGCGTGGAATCGAGCAGCCGGCGCATCCAGGCCACCTTGCGCTCGAGCGCCGCATCGCCGCTGCCGCCCTCCTTGTAGCGCCAGTGCGCGGCCACGCCCAGCTCGGCGTGACGATGCATCTCACGGGTGCGGATCTGCACTTCCACCACGCGACCGTAGGGTCCGGCCACGCAGGTGTGCAGCGAACGGTAATCGTTGGCCTTGGGCCGCGCGATGTAGTCGTCGAACTCACCCGGCACCGGCATCCACAACGCATGCACCACGCCAAGCGCGGCATAACAGTCCGCGGTTGCATCGACCAGCACGCGCACCGCATGCAGGTCGTACAGGCCCTCGAAAGGGACGTTCTTGCGCTGCATCTTGCGCCACACGCTGTACAGGTGCTTGGAGCGGCCGGCGACTTCGGCGCGGATCTGGTGACTAGCGAGCGCCGCGGAAAGCGCCTCCCTCACCGACTCGATGTAGGCCTCGCGTCCCTTGCGGGTGTCATCCATGAGGCGGGCGATGCGGCGATAAGCCTGTGGCTCGAGGATGCGGAACGCGAGATCCTCCAGTTCCCACTTCAGCTGCCAGATGCCCAGGCGATTGGCCAAAGGGGCGTGGATGTCACGGGTCAACCGCGCCATCGCCTGCGCTTCCGGGGCCGGGCCGGCCGCTGCCTCGCGGAGCGCGACCAGATGCCTCGCCAGCATCATCGGCACCACCCGCAGGTCCTGGCTCATCGCCAGCAGCAGGCGGCGCAGGCCCTCGGGGTTGGCGCCCTCGCCGCGCTCGGCGTGCAACGCGTGCACCTGGCTTTCCGCACCCAACCCCTCGATCAGCGGCAGCAATGCGGCCGGCAACGGCACCTGCGCATTCCACGCGCCGTCGGTCATGGCGGCATCAACGATTACCGCCGCGGTCATCTCGTCATCGGACTGGAGCTCACCGAGCAGGACGAGTATGTCAGGCAGCTTGGCGCGCGCGTTGCCATGCCAATCCGCCGGCAACACGGTCCGCAACCATGCACCCAGATCGCCCCCCGCAGAAGCGAGCGGCGACGAGGCCATGGCGGGTGCGGAAACGTCTGGCACGGCGATCTTGGGTGGCTCGCGCATTCAGCAGTGGGGTATGGCTACACTACCGGCAACCCCGGCGATTGGAACCCCCATGCGCGCTTTGCACCTGCTGCTCCCGGCTCTCCTGTTGGCATCCGTTCCGCTGCACGCGCAGGAGCGCGAAGGCACGCCCATCGAACAACAGATGACGCGTGAGGAATTCCGCAACGCGGGGCTGGAGAAGCTCTCGGCAGAGGAACTGGCCCGCCTGAATGCCTGGCTGAACCGCGCGGTGGTGCAGGAGTCGCGCAAGGCGGTCGCTGAAGCGCGTCGCGAAGACAGCAGCCGCGGCCTTGGCCTGTTCAACTCCGGTGAAGCGTTCGAAGCGCGGCTGGTGGGCCGTTTCAATGGTTTCGAACACGGCAGGACCTACACCCTCGACAACGGACAGGTCTGGCAACAGACCGACAACGCCAGGATGTACGGCGTGAAGCTGGACAACCCGACCGTGCAGCTGCGGCCGGGCCTGATCGGAAGCAGCTGGTTCATGCGCGTCGACAACCGCGCGGTGAACGCCAAGGTCAAGCGCATCAAGTAAGCCGCGAACTCACCCGCGCATCCGCGCGATGCGCGCGGCGAGCTTCTTGGCCGATACCCCACCCTTGGCGCCCAGTTCCTGCGCGTAGGTGGCCACGCGCAACTCCTCCAGGTCCCATCGCAACGCCTGCGCATCGGGATCCTCCGGCGCCGCGGCGGCGAGCGCGTCGGCGAACGGCTTGAGCTCAAGCATCCGCGCCTGGTCCTTCTGCGGATCGCGCTGCGCACGCTCGGCTCGCAATGCCAGGGCCTTGAGGTAGCGCGGCAGCTCCGCCAGCGCATCGGCCGGGGTATCGCGCAGGAAGCCGGGGGACGCGAGTGCGTCCAGGTGCGCGCGCATGTCGTCG
>JAEXBT010000081.1 GCA_023393895.1 Pseudomonadota bacterium | reverse complement strand
ACCCTGCACCTGCTCTCGCCGGCCGGCCGGCCGCTGCAGGTGACCCAGGACCTGCGCAGTTTCTGGGCGCGCACCTGGCCGGAGGTGCGCAAGGAAATGAAGGGGCGCTATCCGCGGCATCCCTGGCCCGAGGACCCGTGGAACGCCACCGCCACCCATCGCGCCAAACCGCGTGGCAGCTGAGCCCGCGTTCAGCGGCGATGCGGTTTTCGCCTCCGTTACTCACGCCGAACCAACACGCGGCTGCGCACACTTTCGCCATGGTTCAAGGCACGCGCATCCGCGCACTGGAGACAGCATGAACAAGTTCGACAACATCGCCAGCCAGGCGTCCGGCCTGGCCAGCAAGCTCGGCGGCAGCCTGAAGGGCGCTTCGCTGCCGGACAAGGCGATCAAGTGGATCGAGACCGGCGCCGCGCTGGGCGCCATGCGCACCGGCACCCGCGTGGCGACGCGCTTCGTCCGCCGCAACCCGGCAGTCGCGGTGGCCGCCGCGGCGGGCGCGGGCCTGGTTTGGTACGCGGCGCGCCAGCGCGCCAAGAAGCAGGCCGCCGAGGCGCCGATCGAAGGCAGTGCCAAGCGCATCGAGGCCAAGCGGCGCGGCAGCACCAGGTCGTCCGCCAAGCGCTGAGGCGCGCATCCCTCGCAGTACAGGCAACGCCGCCCCCGGGCGGCGTTGCGCTTGTAGCGATGATCAGGCGTTTGCGCCTTGCTGGACGCTCCCGTTGGCCGCGGGCAGTTCCAGCACGAAGCGCGCGCCGCCGCCTTCGCGGTCCTCGTAGAAGAGATGACCGCCCCAGTTCATGATGATCTGCCGTGCAAGTGAAAGGCCCAGCCCACTCGACAGCGTGTCAGTGTCGTCCTCGGTGAGCCGGGTGAACGGCTTGAACAGTTCCCGCTGACGCGCGGCGGGGATGCCCGGCCCCCGGTCGGACACCACCAGTTGCCAGAAGCCCGGGGCACCGGCGCGCACCTCGAAATCAAGTTCCTTTCCGCTGGCGGCATACTTGCTGGCGTTGGTGACCAGGTTCTCCGCCACCTGCCGCAGCACCATCGGGTCGATCACCACCCGGCAAGGGCGTTGGGGCACGCGCGTGCTGATCCGGATGCCGCGCGCCTCCAGCTGCAGCGCGTAGCGGCCGACCAGCCAGTCGACGGTCTCGCTCAGGGACGCGGTCTGGTTGGCGTTCCTGCGGGCGTGCGCTTCCCGGCTGGCCTGCGTCTCGAGATAGCTGCGGATGTAGCCGATCGCGTCGTTGGTCGCCTCGTGGATCACTTCCAGGTAGCGCGGTGCGCGCTCGGCGTTGCAGTCGGGCTGCATCAGCATCTCGCTGGCGAACAGCACGCTGGTCAGCGGGTTCTTGAGGTCGTGCGCGACGAGGTTGACCAGGTTCTGCCGCTCCTGCGCGACGCGCTCGAGGCGGTCACGGGTCAGCTTCAACACGATGTGCGCATTGACCCGCGCCAGCAGCTCCTCGGGGATGAAGGGCTTGGTGACGTAATCGACCGCGCCGACATCGAACGCGCGCAGCAGGAGCTCGCGGTCCTGCGCGGCGGTCAGGAAGACGGTGGGAATGCGCATCAACTCCGGGTCGAGCTTGATCTCGCGCATCAGGTCGAAGCCGTCCATGCCCGGCATCATCATGTCCAGCAGGATCAGGTCCGGCTTGCTGCGCCGGCACTGCTCCAGCGCGGCCAGCCCATCGGTTGCGGTCGCGACGCGATAGCCCTGTCGCTCCAGCAGCGTGGTGACCACGCGCAGGTTGGCGGGCTGGTCATCGACCAGCAGGATGCTCCCTGCAAGCGCAATGGTGTTCGGCAAGGGTATCGATCCCCACTGGCTGAATGCCTCGCGCATTGGATTATAGACACGCTATCGGGCTGCTGAATGGGGGTGGAAAACTGAATAATTCATTCAATCAATGACTTAAGCGCCACTGACCCGGTGCGAGGTCCCCCAGCCCGACACCACCCACCGCCACCCGTACCAGCCGCAACGTCGGCAGGCCGACGGCCGCGGTCATCCGCCGGATCTGGCGGTTGCGGCCTTCGCGCAGGACCACTTCGATCCAGCCATCGGGCACGGTCTTGCGGAAACGAACCGGTGGGTCGCGCGGCCACAGCGCGGGCGGTTCGATGCGGCGCGCCTGTGCGGGCAGGGTCGGGCCGTCCTTCAGCACCACGCCGTCGCGCAGCTGCTGGAGCTGCGCCGCCGAGGGCTCGCCTTCGACCTGCACCCAGTAGGTCTTGGGCTGTTTGTGCCGGGGATCGGTCAAGCGATGCGCAAGCGCGCCGTCATCGGTCAGCAGCAGCAGTCCTTCGGAATCGAAATCCAAGCGGCCGGCCGGATACACGCCGGCCGGCAGCCCGAACTCAGCCAGCGTGCGACGCGGCGGCACGCTGCGGTCGGTGAACTGGCAAAGCACGCCATACGGCTTGTTGAAAGCGATCAGCATCCCCGGACACACGCTCCCACGAAAGGCGTCGGTGCCTGACCGGCCATCAGGCTGCCCGAGCGCTGCGGCGCTCAGGGTTTGATGAAGCGCAACGTCATGCGGTCGCTCTCGCCGATCGCGCGATACCGAGCGGCATCCCCGGCGTCGTGGCGATTGGTCGGCGGCAGCATCCACACGCCGTTGGGGTGGCTGGCGTCGTCCTTCTGGTTGGCGTTGACCTCGCTCTTTGAATCCAGCCGGAAACCGGCGCGGGTCGCCATGTCGATGACCAGTGCCTCGGTCAGGTAACCGGACTTCTTCATGGCCTCCAAGGAGGTGCCTGCCGGCGCGCGGTGATCGACCACGCCGAGCACGCCACCGGACTTGAGCACGTCGAAGAACGCCCGGAAATAGGCGTCGGCACTGTCACCGGCCACCCAGTTGTGCACGTTGCGGAAAGTCAGTACCACGTCCGCCGATCCCGGGGCGCCGAGGGAAGGCGCCTTGCCGTCGTACTCGAGCCAGCTCGCGCGGTCGTAGAGGGCGGGCGAGGCGGCGAACTTCGCCTTCAACGCGGCGTTACGCTTGCCACCGGCGCTGTCGGCCGGCGCAGCGGCCGTCGCGGCGATATAGGTGCCCGAGCTGCGCAGGTAGGGCGCGAGGATCTCGCTGTACCAGCCGGCGCCCGGGCTGATTTCGATGACCCGGCTGCGGCTGCCCACCCGGAAGAACGTCAGCGTCTCCTGCGGGTGGCGGAATGCGTCGCGGGCACGGTTGGTCTGCGTGCGACCGGCGCCGGCGATCGCCTGCGCCAGCAGCGGGCCGTCGGCTTCGGCC
>JAEXBT010000078.1 GCA_023393895.1 Pseudomonadota bacterium | reverse complement strand
CGACCTGCACGCGGTTGCGATCGCCGGTCAGGCCGTGGATCGCCGGCAGGCCGGAGACGCCGCCGGCGTTCTGCACCGAGACGCCCGGTGCATCGCGCAACAACTGCGCGGTGTCGGCGGTGTTGGGGCGCAGCGGCGTGAGGTCGGCGCCGCGGGCCTCGCCGCTGTTGGCGGGCATCGGTGCCTGCACGGTGCCGATGACGATGAAGTTGTCGAGGCGGCGCGGTTCGTCGTCCTGTTGGGTGGATCGGGATTGCGCGTGCGCGGACGGCGCAACGCAGAGGGCGGCCGCGACGGCGGCAGCCAGCAGGGTGACTTTCATGGGAACTCCGGAAACGGGATACGAGGGGCGGCAGGCGCCGCCGACGGATCAGCTTCGGGAGAACATCGGTGGCCCGCGCGATCCGAGGCCGGAGGGATGCCGCTGCGCGATCCGCGGCCCGGCGCAGCCGATGGCGTTGCCGCGCGGGGCGGGCGACGGCCACAGGCCGAGTGCGACGAAGGCCAGCGCGACTAGGCTGGCGAGCAACGGGCAGTAATGGCAGTCCTCGCCGTTGCCGGCGCCCGGATGATGCGGGGTCGCGGGGGACTCATCACCCTGTGCAAGCGTTGCCAGCGGCATCGTCACCGGCTTCATGCCTTCCAGGGTGCACAGCATGACCGTGACCGGGCTCATCGAGGCCTGATGGCGGGTGAATTCCGCCAGCCGCCCGAAGGTCGGCAGCAGCGCAAGCAGCAACACCGCCGCGAGGGCGAGGACATGCATGACGCGATGGAAAGAGGACTGCCGCATCGACAATAAAGAGGCCGGAACATCAGGTTCCGGCCTCCATTATCCGCCAGCCGCGTGGCGGTACGCATTGACCCGTGTCAGTTGGTCACACGACCTCCTGTGAGACCGCCTCGGCCACGTCCTGGCGGGTGGTCTGGTCCAGCGCCGGATCGGCCTTCGGCATGATCCAGTGACGGGTGACGAACCAGGCCAGCAGGGCGGCGCCGACGCTGAAGATCAGGTCGCCCGGCATGCGCAGCCAGACCAGCACGTCGATGATCGGCTTGCCCATGAACTCGGCCGAACGGGCGTACCAGTAGCCGTTCTCCAGTGCCGCCTGCAGCTGCAGCGTGCCCATCGGCAGCAGGGTGATCAGCGCCATCAGCATCAGGCCGATGTTGAAGCACCAGAAGCTCGCCTTGAGCAGGCCGGGGTGCCACAACGCGTTCGGCTTGAGCCCGCGCAGGCAGAACAGCATCAGGCCGATGCCGAGCATGCCGTACACGCCGAACAGCGCGGTGTGGCCATGCAGCGGCGTGAGGTTCAGGCCCTGCATGTAGTACAGCGCGATTGGCGTGTTGATGAGGAAGCCGAACAGGCCCGCACCGACCAGGTTCCAGAAGCTCACCGCCAGGAAGAACATGATCGGCCAGCGGTAGCGCGCCATCCACGGCGTCGCCTTGCTGTGCGAGTAGGTCTCGAATGCCTCAAGGCCGATCAGCGCCAGCGGCACCACTTCCAGCGCCGAGAAGCTGGCGCCGAGCGCGACCGCGGCCGTCGTGGTGCCGGCGAAGTACAGGTGGTGGAACATGCCGAGCACGCCGCCGGTCAGGTAGACGATGGTGGCGAACAACACGTTGATGGTGGCGGTCTTGCCACGCACCAGGCCCAGCTTCACGAACAGGAAGCTGATCACCGCCACGGCGAAGACCTCGAAGAAGCCTTCCACCCACAGGTGCACCACCCACCAGCGCCAGTACTCGACCATCGACATGTGGGTGTGTTCGCCCCACATCAGGCCGGCGCCGTAGAACAGGCCGATCGCCACGGTGGACAGGAACAGCAGGCCGACGATCGAGGACATTTCGTCCTTGCGCCGGAGCGCCGGCCACAGCGCGCGGCCCACCAGCACCAGCCACAGGATCAGGCCGACGAACAGGAAGGCCTGCCAGAAGCGGCCGATGTCGACGTACTCCCAGCCCTGGTGGCCGAACCAGAAGTTGTGGGCCAGGTCCATCTTCTGCATCACCGCGAACCACTGGCCGGCGAACGCACCGACCACGATGATGATCAGGCAGACCCACAGGAAGTTGACGCCAAGGCGCTGGAACTTCGGTTCGTGGCCGGAAATCGCCGGGGCGATGTAGAGGCCGGTGCCGAGCCAGGCGGTGGCGATCCACAGCACCGCCAGCTGGGTGTGCCAGCTGCGCGTCAGCGAATACGGCAGGAACTCGGCGATGGCGATGCCGTAGGCCTCCTGGCCTTCGACCTGGTAGTGCGCGGTGGTCGCGCCCAGCAGGATCTGGGTGAGGAACAGTGCGATCACCACCCAGAAGTACTTCGCGGTCGCCTTCATCGAGGGCGTCAGCTGCAGGCCCAGCAGCGGGTCCTGCGCGGGTGGGGTCACCGGCGGCTCGGTCTTGTGCCAGGCCACGTAGTGCCATGCCAGCAGCGCGATGCCGCCGATCAGGAACAGGATCGAGAACATCGACCACATGAACGTGCCGGCCGTCGGGGCGTTGCCGATGCGCGGCTCGTAGGGCCAGTTGTTGGTGTAGCTGCGATCCTCGCCGGGGCGGTCGGTGCTGGCTGCCCACGCGGTCCAGAAGAAGAAGCCGGTCATCGCCTGGCGCTTGTCCGCATCCGGGACCGTGTTGTCCTTCATCGCGTAGGTTTCGCGCAGGTCTGCGGTCGCCGGATCGTTGGAGAACAGGCTGTCGTAGTGCGCCGCCACCTGGGCGATGGCCTGCGCGCGAAGATCGCTCACCACCAGATCGCCGCTGGCGGGATCGTAGGTGTTGGTGCGGAACTGCGGCTTGAGGATGGCCTGGATGCGTGCCTGGTCGGCCTCGTCCAGCATCGCGTAGGGCTCGGCGGTCTCGGCGCGGGCGTCGAGCTCGGCCATCGCCTCGATCTCGCGATGCAGCCAGTCGGCCGACCAGTCCGGGGCAATCAGTGCGCCGTGGCCCCAGATCGAACCGAGTTGCTGGCCACCGGCGCTTTGCCAGACCTGGCGGCCGCGTTCGAGATCGGCGCGGGTGTAGAGCACCTTGCCGCTGGTGGTGACCACGCGGTTGGGCAGGGGCGGCGCGGTCTGGTGCAGGTCCGCGCCGAGCCAGAGCATCACACCGAAGCTGGCGATCAGCAGCGCCGCCAGCCCGAGCCAAAGCTTTCGAGTCGTTGACATGGTTGCAAGCCTCCGTTGGATGCCTGAATGGTCGTTCAGCTTCATCCCACGCGTCCCTGACCCAGGTCAAGCCGCGCTGCCGCAAGGGGTCAAACGGGGGTTTTTCAGTCGCGCAGGACGTCGCGGGCCAGTGCCGCGAGCCGTTCGATGTCGAGAATCTCGAAGGCGCGTCGGTCCACCCGGAGCACGCCCTCCTCCTGAAGCCGGCGCAACACCCGGCTGACCGTTTCAGGGGCCAATCCGAGGTAGTTGGCGATGTCGGTGCGCGCCATCGCCAGCTGGAAGCGCGTGGCCGAGTAGCCGCGTTCCGCGTAGCGGCGCGAAAGCGAGACCAGGAAAGCGGCCATGCGTTCGTCCGCGCTGAAATCGCCGGCCAGCAGCTGGGCCTTGTCGATATCGGCGGAAAGCAGGCGGAACAGTTGTTGCTGCAGTCCGGGCATGCGCGTGGCCAGCAGCGCCATCTTCGGAAACGAGAAGTTGCACAGCATCACCGTGTTGAGCGCCACCGCGTTGCACGGATAGCGCTCGCCGTGGATCGCGTTCAGCCCGATCACCTCGCCCGGCAGGTGGAAGCCGAGCACCTTCTCGCGGCCGTGGGTGTCGACGACGTAGGTCTTGACCATGCCGGCGCGCACCGCCGCGATGGCGTTGAATGGGTCGCCCTCGCGGAACAGCAGGGTCCCTTCCTGGAACGGGCCGATGTGCTCGACCAGCACGTGCAACTCGTGCAGCGCGGCCTTGTCGTAGCCCTGCGAGAGGCAGGCGCTGGAGAACGCGCAGGTGCTGCAGAAATGCAGGGCGTCGCCGTCATTGGCCATGCACGGGTCGGGCGCGCGGAATCCACAGTTCATGGGGCAGCCGTCCGGGCGACGGCGCTCAGATCGCCTTGGAGAAGCGGGGCTGGGCGCTGGCGTTGGCGAGGTAGGCGTCGAAGCACATCGCAATGATACGCAGCAGGTAGCGCCCGCGCGACGTGACCCGGATCGCATCCGGGTACACGTCCACCAGGCCGTCGCCCTGCAACGCGGCCAGCTTCTCCAGGCCCTCGGCGAAATAGTCATCGAACTCGATGCCGAAGCGCCGCTCGAAGCGTGACTTGTCGATCTCGCCCTGGCACATCAGCTGCTGGATCACTTCGCCGCGCAGGACATCGTCCTCGCTCATCGCCAGGCCGCGCCAGACCGGCAGGCGGCCGGCGTCGATGGCGATCTCCCACTCCGGCAGGGTGCGAGGGTTCTGGCTGAAGGTCTCGCCGATGTGGCTGATCGAGGACACCCCCAGCCCGATCAGGTCGCTTTCGGCGTGGGTGGTGTAGCCCATGAAGTTGCGATGCAGGCCGCCGCGTGCCTGCGCCATCGCCAGTTCGTCGTCGGGCAGGGCGAAATGGTCCATGCCGATGTAGACGTAGCCGGCATCGACCAGCTTGCGCGTGGCCAGCTCCAGCAGCGCGATCTTGGTTTCGGCCGAGGGCAGGTCGTAGGCGTTGAGCTGGCGCTGCGGCTTGAACAGCTCGGGCAGGTGCGCGTAGCTGTAGACCGCCAGCCGGTCCGGGCGGATGTCGAGGACCGTGTCGAGCGTCTTCGCAAAGCCTTCCAGTGTCTGCCTGGGCAGCCCGTAGATCAGGTCGATGTTGACCGAATGGAAGCCATGCTCGCGGCAGGCATCCACCACCGCGCGGGTTTCCTCCACGCTCTGCACGCGATTGACCGCGACCTGCACGTCAGGGTCGAAGTCCTGCACGCCGAGGCTTGCCCGGTTGAAGCCGATCGCGGCGAGCTCGGCGATGTCGGCCGGGGCGACGAAACGCGGGTCCAGCTCGATCGAGATGTCGCGGTCGGGCGCATCGGAGAAGCGGAACTGCCGGCGCATCTCGTCGACGATGTCCTTCAGTTCCCCGGGATTGAAGAAGTTGGGCGTGCCGCCGCCGAAGTGCAGCTGGATCACCTCGCGGTCGCGGTCGAACAGCGGCGCGATCATCGAGATCTCGCGCTTGAGCCGGTCGATGTAGGGCGCGCTGCGGGTCTTGTCGCGGGTGATGATGCGGTTGCAGCCGCAGTAGAAGCACGGGCTCATGCAATACGGGACGTGCACGTAGAGCGAGTGCCGGCGCGGGATCGGATCGCCGTTGCTGGCGGCGATGGTCTCGCGCAGCGCCGCTTCATCGAAGTCCGAGGCGAACTGCGGCGCGGTCGGGTAGGAGGTGTAGCGTGGGCCGGGCCGGTCGTAGCGGCGCAGCAGGTCGGCGTCGATGGGCGCGGTGGGGGTCATGGGGAGGCAGCGTGCCGCAGTCGCCGGTCGGGCACCTTGACTGGCGTCAACCGCTGCCGCTCAACCGCAGGTCAGCCGGGTGATGATGCCGCCCGCATCGGTGAGCACGTTCAGACGGTCGCCGCGGTAATCCATGGTCGCGGCATCATCGGGCGCGAGCACCCGCACCGAGTTGGCACCCGCCGCGATGCGTGCCTGTTCGGCGACCGCCGGCGTCGCGTTCTGGCCTAGGAAGGTACGCGCCGGCGCGGTGTCGCAGCGGATGGTGGGCGACGACGCCTGCGGTGGGGCCGGCGTGGTGCATGCAGTGGCGAGGATGCCAATGCCGACGGCAACGGCGCACAGACTCGGTGAAGACGGGCGCATAGCGATTCCTTGGGGGCGTGTTGGATCGAGTATCCGCGTGCCGGTGTTGCGTCCGGATCAAAGACTGCCCCGCGCCGGCAAACTTAATGGATGAACGCTGCTGCCGCGGATTTCACGCCGGTTGCAAGGCCGCAGCGCCAAGGTGAGCACATCCCCCGCGTGCAGGAGTTCCCCATGTCCGAGGCAACCGACAATCCGACCGGTGGCGTCATCGGCGAATACGCCGGCAGCAAGGTCGCCGCGATCTTTGCCAGCGAGTCCGCGGCCCGCGATGCCGCCGCGAGCGTGCGCCAGGCGCTGTCGCTCGGCGATGCGCAGGTCCAGGTCATCACCCCGCGCGACCGCCACCCCGGGCGCAAGATGCAGCCCGAGAGCCGCGGCATCTTCCGCACCATGATCCAGGCGCATCTCAAGCTGGGCCTCGTGGGCCTCGTCGCCGGCATCGCGCTGTGGTTCCTGCTGCGCGCGCTGGGCGTGGGATTCATCGTCAATACCGGCCTGCTGACGCTGGTTGTGCTGGCCGGCTTCGGCGCTGCCGCCGGCCTGATGCTCGGGGGGCTGATTACCCTGCGCCCCGACCACGATCCGTACATGAACGCGGTGCACACGGCGATGGGTGAAGGGCGCAGCGCGGTCGTGGTGCATCCCTTCGATGCCGCCCAGCGCGATGCGGTGGAGGCTCGGCTGAAGGAAGTCAGCGGCGAAGTCGTCTCCACGCTTTGACGGATCCCGCAGGACGCGCGGATCGTCGCAGCGGGGCATGACTTTCGGCAAGGGTGCGCGGCGCACCGCCGCGTACTATGCAGGGCTGACGCCTTGTATCGGAACCCGCGCCATGCCGCCCCGTCTGATCCTCGCGCTTGCGCTCGCTGTCGCCCTGTCGCTCGCCACGGCCCAGGTGCCGCCTCCGCGCGATGTGCCCTACGCGCCGGGCCCGATCACCGTGGAGGTGGATGCCACCAATCTGGCGCAGCGCATCATGCGGGTACGCCAGACCATTCCCGTGGCGTCCGGTCCGCTGACCCTGCTGTATCCGGCTTGGCTGCCCGGCAACCACGCGCCGCGCGGCCCCATCGACAAGGTGGCGGGCCTGCGTTTCCGCACCGCCGATGGTCAGGCCCTGCCATGGACGCGGGATCCGACCGATGTCTACGCCTTCCACCTCGACATCCCCGCCGGCGTGTCGCGCATCACCGCCGACTTCGAGTACCTGACGCCCACCGATGGCTCGCAGGGCCGCGTGGTGATGACGCCATCAATGCTCAACCTGCAGTGGAACGCGGTGATGCTGTACCCGGCAGGGCATGCGATGTCGAAGATCGAGTTCCGTCCGCGGGTGAAGTATCCGGCCGGCTGGCAGGCAGGCACTGCGCTGGACGTGGAGTCGAGGGCGGCGGACAACACCATCGAATACCGTCCGGTGTCCGCCGAGATCCTCGCCGACTCTCCGGTCTACGCCGGACGCCACTTCAAGCGCATCGACCTGACCCCGTCGGGCAGGCGTCCGGTTCACCTCAACGTGGTCGCCGATGATCCGAAGTACCTGGAGGCGAAGGACGCGCAGATCGAGCAGCACCGGGAAATGGTGGTGCAGTCGCTGAAGCTGTTCGGCAGCGAACATTACGATCACTACGACTTCCTGCTCTCGCTTTCCAGCCAGATGGCAGGCAACGGCCTGGAGCACCAGCGCTCCAGCGAGAACGGCCAGCCGCTCGGCTATTTCCGGGACTGGAATCCGAAGGACGGCAGCGACGACCTGCTGCCCCACGAAATGACCCACAGCTGGAACGGCAAGTACCTGCGTCCCGCCGAACAGGTGGTGCCCAACCTCAACACGCCCCTGCAGGACTCGCTGCTCTGGGTGTACGAAGGCCAGACCCAGTACTGGGGCAACGTGCTGGCGGCGCGATCGGGGATGCGCCCGATGGACCGCTCGCGCGACGAACTGGCGATGGTGGTGGCGACCTATCGCGACAACCGCCCCGGTCTCGGCTGGCGCAGCGTGCTGGACACCACCCACGACCCGATCGTTTCCGCGCGCCGGCCGAAGCCCTACCGCAATTACCAGATGTCCGAGGACTACTATCGCGGTGGCCAGTTGATCTGGCTGGGCGTGGACGCGCTGATCCGCGAACAGACCGGCGGACGCAAGTCGCTGGACGATTTCGCCCGCGCGTTCTTCGGCGTCAACGACGGCCAGTGGGAGTCGCCGGTGCCGTACACGTTCGACGACGTGGTTGCCGCGCTCCACGCCGTGCATCCCTACGACTGGAAGCGCCACCTATCCGACCGCGTCGAGGGCCGGGTGCCGTTTGCCGACAGCATCGAGGCGACCGGCTGGCGGCTGGTCTACCGGGACGAACCCAACGGCGCGGCGAAAGCCGCCAAGCGCGTGGATGGCGACTTCACCTATTCGCTCGGGCTCACGCTGGGCAAGGATGGCAAGGTCATCGACACCCGCTGGGACGGCCCGGCGTTCGACGCCGGCATCGGCACCGGCATGAACGTGGTGGCGGTCAACGACGTGGAATACGACTCGACCGCTCTGGCCGAAGCCATCCGTGCCGCCAAGGGAGGCCAGACGTCGATCCGCCTGCTGGTGAAGGACTTCAACCGTTACCGAACGGTCTCCATCGGCTACCACGATGGCTTGCGCTATCCCGCGCTGGAGCGGATTCCCGGGCGCACCGACCGCCTCTCCGCGATCCTCGCCGCACGCCGCTGAATCACTGCCCCGTCACCGCCACCGGCTAAGGTGGCGCAATGGACAGGGGGACATCACATCGCCTGGTGGGCGTCTTGCTGGTCGGCGCAATGCTGGCCGGGGCAAGCGTGGCCGAGGCCGCGAACCCGCAGGCCGCCGCGGCGTCGATGGACGCCCGCGTTTCCCGCGCGGGCAGTTACGCGTGGCAGCCCCAACGCGCGCCGGCCGGGGAAGTGCTGGTGATCATCAGCCTGCCCGAGCAGCGTGCGCACATCTATCGCGGCGGGACCCGCATCGGCCTGAGCACGGTGAGCACCGGCAGTGCAGGGCGAGAAACGCCGACCGGCCAGTTCCGCATCCTGCAGAAGAAGGTCACCCATCGCTCCAATCTGTACGACGATGCCCCGATGCCGTTCATGCAGCGGCTGACCTGGGATGGCATCGCCCTGCACGCCGGCGCCCTGCCCGGCTATCCGGCCTCGCACGGATGCATCCGCCTGCCCCGCAAGCTGGCGGAGCATCTCTACGGTGTGACTTCACTCGGCACCCTGGTGGTGGTGGCCGATGAGAGCGACTACCCCGAAGTGGTGCACCCCGGGGAAACCGCGCCGATCGATGCCGACAGCGGCGCCTACATCTTTCCGGACGCCCCGCCACCGCCGCCCCCGGCCGAGCCGCCGCGGCAAACCGTCACCGTCATGGGCGATGGTCGCGTCGTGGTGGGTGATGACACCAAACCATCCACCACGGAGCTGCCGTCGCGGCCCGCGCAGCCGCCATATCGGCCATTCTCGGGGCCGGTGCAGGATCCCGCCAAGCGGCTTCCGGCACAGGCTGAACGCCCCGCTGATCCGCGGTAGCGGACGGCCCGCGTCAGGTTGTACCTGAATACGCCGACATGAATCCGTTGGCCGGCATAACGCCCTGTTAATGCAAATCAAGGACTTGTGCGTGTATCGTCACGCGCATGAAAAGACTTCACGCCGTCTTCATCGCGCTGACTGCTTCCACACTGGCCAGCTGCTCCAGCACGCCGCAGCGCGAAACCGCCGCCGTACCGCGCCCGGTGCAGGCGCCGCCGGCGATGGTCGCACCGGTCGATCCCGAGCAGGCCCTGCTGGCCCGCCTGCAGCGGCTCGCGCCGAATGCGGATCCGGGCGTGCTGGCGCTGGCGGTCGAGGCTCGCGCCTGCGCAGTCGCTTCGGGGGATGTCCCGGCCGACACCCGGCTGGCGGTGATCGACTATTCGCGTCCCTCCACCGACAAGCGCATGTGGGTGTTCGATGCCGCCGGCGAGCGCCTGCTCTACAACGAGCACGTCAGCCACGGCCAGGGCAGCGGCGGGAACTACGCGACCCGCTTCTCCAACGTCGAGGGCAGCCACGCGACCAGCCTGGGCCTGTTCCGCACCGCGGAAACCTACTACGGCGGCAATGGTTACTCGATGCGGATGGATGGGTTGGATGCCGGGTTCAACGACAACGCACGGATGCGCGCCATCGTCATGCATGGCGCCTGGTACGCGAACCCGGACATGATCCGCAAGCAGGGCCGCCTCGGGCGCAGCCAGGGCTGCCCGGCGCTGCGCGAGGGCATCGCCCGCGAGGTGATCGATGCGCTCAAGGGCCGCCAGCTGGTGTTCTCCTACGCCGATGACGCGCAGTGGCTGGCCAGTTCGCGCCACTTCGCCTGCCGCGGCAGGAACGCGCGCCAGATCATTGCCGATGCCCGCAACATCCGCGGCGGCAGCCTGCCAGTGGTGGCGGCACCCTGAGCGCGCCACCGGTCAAGAGATTCGAGCTGCGCCCCGCGATGCGGGGCGTTTTTTTTGTCGCGATGAAACCCGCAGGCCTCAGGCGGCCTGCACGATCCGCAGCGGGTTCTTCCACTCGGCCAGCAGTTCGGCCTCGCGCGCCTTCGCCTTCGCCAGGTGTGCTTCCTTGACATGGCCGAAGCCGCGGATGTGCTCGGGGATCGATGCGATTTCCGCTGCCAGCCCCACGTTGCCGCCATCGAGCGCATCCAGCAGGCCGCCGATGGTCGCCTCGTACTCGGCGATCAGGCGGCGCTCCATGCGCCGCTCTACGGTGCGGCCGAACACGTCGAATGGGCCGCCGCGCAGGTGCTTCATCTTCGCCAGCAGGCGATAGGCACGCATCACCCACGGGCCGTACTCGCGCTTCACCAGCTCGCCGTTCGCGTTGCGCTTGGCGAACAGCGGAGGGGCGAGGTGGAAGCTCAACGTGTAGTCGCCCTCGAACTGCTGCTCGATGCGACGCAGGAACACGTCGGAAGTGTAGAGCCGCGCCACTTCGTACTCGTCCTTGTAGGCCATCAGCTTGAAGAAATAGCGGGCGACCGCTTCGGACAGGTCGCTCGAGCCCGGCGCCTGCGCTTCCTCGGCCCTGCGCACGTGGGCGACGAAGTCGCTGTACCGCTTGGCGTAGGTGGCATCCTGGTACTCGGTGAGGAACTCGACGCGGCGAGCGACGAGCTCGTCGAGCGAACGCGACAGCCGCGCATCGTCCAGCGGCAGTGCCACAACTGTATCGCTGGCGTGCGCCGGCACGTGGCGCAGTTCGTCCTCCTCGAAGGTCGCGCCCTGCGGCGACAGCCCGGACTCGTGGCCCTCGTTGGCGGTCGGCGCCAGCAGCGGCAGCGCGTGCGGGGTGCGCTCCGCGACGGTCGGTGCGTTGCGCACGATGCCCGCGGCCTCGATCACCGCCGGCAGGTCGATCGCCGCCAGGCGGCCCCACGCGAACGCGGTCTTGTTCATGTCGATCGCCGCGCCGTTGAGCTCGATCGCGCGCATCAGCGATTCGAATGACAGCGGCACCAGTCCCTGCTGCCAGGCGTAGCCGAGCATGAACAGGTTGGTCGCGATCGCATCCCCCATCAGCGCGGTGGCGAGCTGGGTCGCATCGACCTGCATCGGCTCGCCACCGTCGAGCGCCGTGCGCACCGCGGCCACGATGTCGGCGGCCGGGAACTGCATGTCCGGGCGGGTGGTGAACGTGCCGGGCATCGCCTCATAGGTGTTCAGCACCACCTGCGTGCGGCCGGCGCGCACCTTCGACAGCGCCCAGTAATCGTTGACCACCACCATGTCGCAGCCGAGCACCAGATCGGCCTCGCCGGCGGCGATGCGCACGGCGTGGATGTCGTCCGGGGCGCGGGCAATGCGGATGTGGGTGGTGACCGCGCCACCCTTCTGCGCCAGGCCGGTCTGGTCGAGCACGGTCGCGCCCTTGGCCTCCAGGTGTCCGGCCATGCCGAGCAGCGCGCCGATGGTGACCACTCCGGTGCCACCGACGCCGGTGATCAGGATGTTCCAGGGCCTGGACAGGTCGCTGGCGATGACCGGGTTCGGCAGGTTGCCGAGTCGTGCGGCGGCATTGACCTTGCGGCCCTTCTTCAGCGTGCCGCCGTGCACGGTGACGAAGCTCGGGCAGAAACCCTCGACGCAGCTGTAGTCCTTGTTGCAGTTGGACTGGTCGATCTCGCGCTTGCGGCCGAATTCAGTGTCCTTCGGCAGCACCGAGACGCAGAACGACTTCTTGCCGCAGTCGCCGCAGCCTTCGCAGACCAGCGTATTGATCAGCACGCGCTTCTGCGGATCGGCCATCTTGCCGCGCTTGCGCCGGCGGCGCTTCTCGGTGGCGCAGGTCTGGTCGTAGATCAGCACCGAGACACCCTTCACCTTGCGCAGCTTCTTCTGCACGTCGTCGAGTTCGCGGCGATCGAAGAACTCCACCTCCTTCGGGAACAGGTGGCGCTGCAACGTCCACTTCTGGATGTCGTCGGACAGCAGCGCGATGGTGTGCACCCCTTCGCTCAGGACCTGGTGCGCGATCTGCGGCACGGTGAGCGTGCCGTCCACCGGCTGGCCGCCGGTCATCGCCACCGCGTCGTTGTAGAGGATCTTGTAGGTGATGTTGACGCCGGCCGCGACTGACTGGCGGATCGCCAGCGAACCGCTGTGGAAATAGGTGCCGTCGCCCAGGTTCTGGAACACGTGCGGTGTGTCGGTGAACGCGGCCTGCCCGGCCCAGGTCACGCCTTCGCCGCCCATGTGGGTGAAGGTGTCGGTGTCGCGGTTCATCCACGTCACCATGTAGTGGCAGCCGATGCCGGCCAGTCCCCGCGAGCCCTCCGGCACCTTCGTGCTGGTGTTGTGCGGGCACCCCGAGCAGTAATGCGGCACGCGCGGGAAGTTGGCCCGCGGCAGCGCCAGCTCGCCTTCCTTCGATTCCATCCACGCCAGCACCTGTTCCATGCGCTCGCTGCTGTGGAAACGCTGGATCCGGCGGCCGATCACCCCGGCGATCGTGGCCGGCGTCAGTTCGCCGGTGGAGGGCAGGATCCATTCGCCCGCCTCGTCGTACTTGCCGACGATGGTCGGGCGGTCGCCGTCGAAGTTGTAGAACAGTTCCTTCATCTGGCTCTCGATGAAGCTGTGCTTCTCCTCGACCACCACGATGTCCCGCAGGCCGCGGGCGAAGGCGCGGATGCCCTGTGGCTCCAGCGGCCAGGTCATGCCCACCTTGTAGATGCGCAAACCGATGTCGGCGCAGGCCGCCTCATCAAGCCCCAGATACTCCAGCGCCTGCAACACGTCCAGGTAGCTCTTGCCAGTGGTCACGATGCCGAGCCGCGCGTTCGGCGAATCGATCACCACCTTGTCGATGCGGTTGGCGCGGGCAAAGGCCTGCGCCGCCTTCACCGCGTAGCGATGCAGGCGCATCTCCTGCTCCAGCGGTGGGTCCGGCCAGCGGATGTTGAGGCCGCCCGCCGGCATCTCGAATTCGTCGTCGCCGGGCAGGATGATTTCCTGCGCCAGCGGATTGACGTCCACAGAAGCGGAGGACTCGACCGTCTCGGCGATCGTCTTGAAGCTGACCCAGCGGCCGGTGAAGCGGCTCATCGCGAAGCCGAGCAGGCCCATCTCGAGGATGTCCTGCACGCCGGCCGGGTTCAGCACGGGCATCATCGCGCTGACGAACTCATGTTCGGAGCCGTGGGGCAGGGTGGACGAACGGCAGGCATGGTCGTCCGCCGCCAGAGCCAGTACGCCGCCGAACTGTGACGTTCCTGCGGCATTGGCATGCTTGAACACGTCGCCACAGCGGTCCACGCCCGGCCCCTTGCCGTACCACATGCCGAACACGCCATCGACCTTGGCGCCCGGGAAAAGGCCGGTCTGCTGGGTGCCCCAGACCATGGTGGCGCCGAGATCTTCGTTCAAACCGGGGGTGAACTTCACCGAATGTCGCTCAAGATGCGACTTCGCCCGCCAAAGTTCGAGATCGAAGCCGCCCAGCGGTGAACCCCGGTAGCCGGAAATGAAGCCTGCCGTGTCCAGTCCGGCGGCGACATCGCGCAACCGCTGCATCATCGGCAGGCGAACCAGGGCCTGAACGCCGGAGAGGTAGATCCGGCCCTGGGTGCGAGCATACTTGTCGGCCAAGGTATAGTCCGCGTCGGAAAGTCCGCGGGTCAGGCCAAGGTTGGCCGACGCCGGCGAGGAGAGCTCGGCCGTGCTGGTCATGTATATGAACGAAAAATGGGTCGCCCCGGAGCAGGTATTCTAATTGACCCGGCCAATTGACTCCGGTCAAGCCGGAGTCAGGCGTGATGATTATCATGACATCCGTGAACGGCATCACTGATATGATGCGCTCCACGCCCGCTTTGAGCGGGCGTTTTCAGAACAGTGCGTTGCAGAGGCCGGCCCGCTGGATGTGGGCGGTTTGGTAAGGGGGGAAGGGGGAAGTTGGACCCGCGTTCGGTCGTTCAATCGCTGCGCACACTGATCATCGCCGGCACGCTGGCGTTGGGCGTTGCCGTGAGCGCGTCCGCACAGACGACCACCGCCACCAACACCGCCACAGTCACGCCGCCGGCGAACGTCACCAACACCGGCACGAGCTGTGTTGCGCCCAGCACGTTCAACTCCACCACGGGCGCGTGTACGTCAACGGACACGGACACGATCGTCCAGCCTACGGTGTCGATTGCAGTCGCGCCTGCTTCTGTTCCGGAAGATGGCGCCACTAATTTGGTATATACGGTCACGCTCAGCCAGGTGCTGGCTGTACCGCTGACGGTGAACCTGACCACGACGGGGACGGCGACTTCGGGTACGGATTACACCGGCGCGGTGACGTCGGTGACGATCCCGGCGGGCCAGACGACGGCGACGGTGACGATCGACCCGACGGCGGACACGGTGGTGGAGCCGGACGAGACGGTGATCATCACGGTGGCGGCGGGCACCGGTTACGCGGTGGGCACCCCTTCGAGCGCGACGGGCACGATCACGGACGTGGCGCCGGCCTTGTCGGTGGCGCTGGGTGATGCGCCGACGGTGGCCGAAGGCGGCAACCTGGTCTACACGGTGACGCTGAGCGGCGGCACCTCGACGACGGACATCGTGATCCCGGTGACCTACACGGGCACGGCGGCGGACGGCACGGACTACACCTCGGTGGCGACCGTGACGATCCCGGCCGGTTCGACGACGGGCACGCTGACGCTGCCGACCGCGACCGACACGATCGCCGAAGGCGACGAGACGGTGATCGCGACCCTGGGCACGGCGCCTGCGGGGGTGACGGTGACCGATGCCGTGGGCACGGGCACGATCACGGATCGAAGCGTTGAAGCCATCGATGACAATGCGACAACGGCGCAGAACACGCTGGTGACGACGAATGTACTCGCCAATGATCAGTCTGGACTTCCGCTGGATCCGGCATCGGTGACGGTGACGGTGCCGTCGGCGAACGGGACGACGACGGTGAATCCGGACGGCACGATCACGTTCACGCCGGCTGCGGGCTTCTCGGGCACGACGACGTACACCTACC
>JAEXBT010000186.1 GCA_023393895.1 Pseudomonadota bacterium | reverse complement strand
GTTCCGCGCAGCGCCCGCGCCTGATCGTGCTGAAGTACGAAAACGGAGGCGACGCCAAGCCCTACGTGCTGGTCGGCAAGGGCATCACCTTCGACACCGGCGGCATCAACCTCAAGACCCAGGGCGGCATCGAGGAGATGAAGTACGACATGTGCGGCGCGGCCACCGTGCTCGGCGCGTTCGTGTCGGCGGTCGGGATGAAGCTGCCGGTCAACCTCGTCTGCATCGCGGTCGCGGTCGAGAACATGCCCGACGGCAACAGCTATCGCCCGAGCGATGTCATCACCAGCATGTCCGGCAAGACCATCGAGGTCGGCAACACCGATGCCGAAGGCCGCCTGATCCTGTGCGACGCGCTGACCTACGCGCAGAAGTTCGAGCCACAGGCACTGGTCGATGTCGCCACCCTAACCGGCGCCTGCGTCATCGCGCTCGGCAAGTACGCGACCGGCGTGATGACCAAGGCGAACGATGACTTGGCGCGCGAGCTGATCGATGCCGGTGAAACCACCTTCGACCGCGCCTGGCAGCTGCCGCTGTGGGACGAATACCAGGGCCAGCTCGACAGCCAGTTCGCCGATGTCTACAACATCGGCGGCCGCTGGGCCGGGGCGATCACCGCCGGGTGCTTCCTCTCGCGCTTCACCGAGGGCCAGCGCTGGGCGCACATGGACATCGCCGGCGTGTCGAATGGCGACGGCAAGATGGGCATGGCTACCGGCCGCCCGGTCGGCCTGCAGAGCCAATGGCTGCTCGACCGCACGCAAGGCTGAATGCCGTGACCCGTCTGGCGCGCCGGCGCAAGTGAGGCCCGCCCGATGCGTGCGGACTTCTACCTGATCCAGAAACCGCGCTTCCGCGAGGAACCGCTGCTGCTGGTCTGCGAACTCGCGCGCAAGGCGCACGACGCCGGACTGCCCACGCTGGTCCTGGCGCGCGACATGGCCCAGGCCGAGGCACTCGACGACCTGCTCTGGTCGTTCGATCCGGACGCCTTCCTCCCGCACCAGATCGCCGGCCTTGAGGACGACGACGAGGACGAACTGGCGCCGATCCTGATCGCCGCACCCGACACCGATGCGCCTATGCGGCCGCTGGTCATCAACCTGCGCGATGCCTGCGCCGAAGGCGCCTTCGAGCGCGTGCTGGAAGTGGTGCCCGCCGACCCGTCCGCACGCGCGCCGCTCCGTGAGCGCTGGAAGCAGTACCAGTCGCGCGGCCTGCAACTGAACAAACACGACATGTGACGACGATGAGCACGCTTGCCAACAGCTACCAGCCCGCCGACATCGAGACCCGCCTGTACACGGCATGGGAAAGCTCCGGCGTGTTCGCGCCGCAGGGCGACGGCCCCGCCTACACCATCCTGCTGCCGCCGCCGAACGTCACCGGCACGCTGCACATGGGCCACGCCTTTCAGCACACGCTGCAGGATGCGCTGATCCGCTACCACCGCATGCTCGGCTATCGCACGCTGTGGCAGATGGGTACCGACCATGCCGGCATCGCCACCGAAATGGTGGTGGGCCGCAACCTCGCTCTGGAAGGCAAGGGCGAAACCCGCGATTCGCTCGGCCGCGACAGGTTCATCGAGAAGGTGTGGGAATGGAAGGCCCGCTCGGGCAGCACCATCGAGCACCAGATGCGCAGGCTCGGTGCCTCCGGCGACTGGTCGCGCAGCGTCTTCACCATGGACCCCATGGCTTCGAAGGCGATCATCGAGGCCTTCGTGCGCCTGCACGAGCAGGGCCTGATCTATCGCGGCAAGCGGCTGGTGAACTGGGACCCGGTGCTGAATACCGCGATCTCCGACCTGGAGGTGGAGAACCGCGAGGTGCCGGGCCACATGTGGCACTTCCGTTATCCGCTGGCCGGTGGCGAGACCTATGAATACGTCGAGCGCGATGCCGACGGCAACGTGACGCTGCGCGAAACCCGCGACTACATCTCGATCGCCACCACCCGCCCGGAAACGATGCTGGGCGATGGCGCGATCGCCGTGCATCCGGATGACGCGCGTTACGCGCCGATCGTCGGCAAGCGCGTGGAGATCCCGGTCGGCCCGAAGGCGCAGCGCCGCCTGATCCCGATCATCGCCGACGAGTATCCGGACCCGCATTTCGGCTCCGGCGCGGTGAAGATCACCGGCGCACACGACTTCAACGACTACCAGGTCGCGAAGCGCCACGGCATCCCGCTGTATGCGCTGATGGACGCGAAGGCGGCGATGCGCACGGACGGCCTGTCGTACGCGGAGAGTGCGGCGATCGCGTCGCGTGCGACCGCCGGCGAGGATATCGGCGATGCCACCTCAATCAACCTGGTGCCCGAGGAACTGCGCGGGCTGGACCGCTACGAGGCGCGCCGCCGCATCATCGAGGCGATCACCGCAGAAGGCCTCGCGGTCACCGATGCCGAAGGCAACCCGGTGGTCGATGCCAAGCCGATCATGCAGCCGTTCGGCGACCGCTCCGGGCAGGTGATCGAGCCCTTCCTCACCGACCAGTGGTTCGTGAAGATGGACGCGCTCGGTCGCCGCGGCATGGAACTGGTCGAGACCGGCGCCGTGCGCTTCGTCCCGGCCAACTGGGTGAACACCTACCGCCACTGGATGGAGAACATTCAGGACTGGACCATCTCGCGCCAGCTCTGGTGGGGGCATCGCATCCCGGCCTGGTACGACGAGGCGGGCAATGTCTATGTCGGACGCGACGAGGCCGAGGTGCGTGCACATCACGCGCTCGGTGACACCGGACTGCGTCAGGAGGACGACGTGCTGGAGACGTGGTTCTCCTCGGCGATGTTCCCGTTCTCGACCCAGGGCTGGCCCGACGAGGACGCGATGGGCGAGCTCGGCTTTGACATCGCGCTGCCCACCAGCGTGCTGGTGACCGGCTTCGACATCATCTTCTTCTGGGTGGCGCGGATGATCATGATGACCGACCAGCTGGTCGGCCGCTTGCCGTTCCGCGACGTCTACATCACCGGCCTGGTGCGCGACCGCGAGGGCCAGAAGATGTCGAAGTCGAAGGGCAACATCCTCGACCCGCTCGACATCATCGATGGCATCAGCGCCGACGCGCTGGTCGCCAAGCGCACCACCGGCCTGATGAAGCCGCAGGACGCGCCGAAGATCGAGAAGGCCACGCGCAGGGAATTCCCCGATGGCATCGCCGCTTTCGGCGCCGATGCGCTGCGCTTCACCATGGCTGCGCTTGCAGGTCCCGGCCGCGACATCAAGTTCGACCTTGCCCGCGCCGAGGGGTACAAGAATTTCTGCAACAAGTTATGGAACGCGACGCGCTTCGTGCTGATGAACACCGAGGGGTTCCACGCCTCGGGAACGCCGGCCGCGGTGACCGATGCGGAGAAGTGGATCCTCTCGCAGCTCGAGAGCGCCTCGGCCCAGGCCGCCGAGCACTTCTCCACGTACCGATTCGACCTGCTCGCGCAGATGCTCTACGAGTTCGCATGGAACCAGTTCTGCGACTGGTTCGTGGAGCTGGCCAAGCCGGCACTGAATGGCGATGACGCGGCGGCCGCGGATTCGACGCGGCACACGCTGCTGTTCGTGCTGGAACGGCTGCTGCGGCTGCTGCATCCGCTGATTCCGTTCGTGACCGAAGAGTTGTGGCAGCAGGTGGCGTCGAAGCTGGGCATCGAAGGGGGGACGATCATGACGCAGCCCTACCCGCAGGCAGGCGACATCGATGCAGCCGGCTTCGCGCAGGCCGATGGCGACATCGAATGGCTGAAGGCGATGGTCAGCGCGCTACGCCGCGTTCGCAGCGAGCTCGGCGTATCGCCCTCAAGGCAGGTGCCGCTGCTGGTACGTGGCGGGGGCGAGACCGAATGCACGCGCCTGGGCCGCTTCGATGCGCAGCTGAAGTTCCTGTCACGCATCTCCGGCATCGATGTGCTGCAGGGCGAACCGCCAGCGGCCGCCGCCGCGCGCGTGGGCGAGCTGGACCTGTTCGTCCCGCTCGAAGGGCTGGTGGATATGGATGCCGAACGCAGCCGCATCGACAAGGAGCTGAAGAAGGTCGAAGGCGAACTGGCGAAGTCGAAGGGCAAGCTCGCCAGCGAGACCTTCGTGGCCAACGCCCCGGCCGCGGTGGTTGAGCAGGAACGCTCGCGTCTGACCGAGTGGACTTCCCAACTCGAAGCCCTGAAGGCCCAGCGCGCCCGGCTGGGCTGAGCCGGCTGCCGCTGCCTGCTCCTCGGTCAGGGCTTCATGTCCTGGCCCTGCGTTCTCGTGATCGGGTTGCGCGAAATCAGTCCAGCAGTTCCATCGCCATCACGATCGCATCTTCGCGCCGGCCTTCGTGATCGGGGTAGTAGCGCGGCCGCCGGCCGATCTCGTTGAAGCCCTCGTCGTGGTACAGCGCGATGGCCGCGCCGTTGCTTGGCCGCACCTCGAGGAACATGCGTCGCGCGCCCTGCGCACGCGCCACCTCGCGGATCGCGCGCAACAGCCGGCGCCCCTGCCCGCGCGACTGCAGTCGTGGATCGATGCACAGGTTGAGCAGGTGCGCCTCGCCGGCCTGCACGCTGGCCACCGCGTATCCGACGATGCCGCGCGCATCCTCGAGCAGCCACATCGCGTAGCCGGCACCGATGCAGTCGCGGAAGTTGCCGCGTGTCCACGGGAACGGATACGCACGCAACTCGATCTCCATCACCGCATCGAGATCCTCCTGGCGCATCCTCCGCATCCGCGGCGGCGCCGGTGTCTCGATCGCGTTCATGCCTCGCGGCGCAAGCCACGGACCCGCGCCCACAGGGCGCGCTTGACCGCGGGTTCGCGCAATCGCTCGTAGGGCGGCAGGACGACGCCCGTCTCGGCCAGGCGTTCCGGTGCAATCCGCAAGCCCTTCGCCACCAGCGCCAGCACGCGCGGATCGGGTGGCGGCGCCTCGCTGCCCGGTGCGCGCAATGCCCAGGGCACCAACCCGAGCTCGGCAAGCGCCTCGCGCTGAAACGCGTCCCAGCTCATGGCCTCGCCGAGTCCTCGACACGGCGACGGAACACCGCCATCACCGGGCCGGACAACGCATACAACGCGAACACGATCAACAGGGTCTGCGGTGGATACATCGCCAGCGCGATCAGCGCGGCCACCACCAGCAGCAGCGCCCAGAACGGCACGCGCTCGCCCTGCGGCCCGCCACGCCCGCCCTTGAAACTGGTGTAGCGCAGGTTGCTGACCATCAGCAGCGCAACCACGACGGTCAGCGCGATCGCAGGCGCGCGCAACGCTTCGCCGCGCAGCTCGAAATCGTGCAGGGTCCAGACGAAGCTCGCCATCACCGCGGCCGCCGCGGGACTTGCCAGACCGACGAACCAGCGCTTGTCCACCGTGCTGACCTGGCTATTGAATCGCGCCAGCCGCAGCGCCGCGCAGGCCGCATACAGGAAGGCCGCGAGCCATCCCAACTTGCCGAGTGCCGGCCCGTCCAGGCGCAGGTACTGCAGCGCCCAGTGATACATCACCAGCGCTGGGGCCATGCCGAAGCTGACCAGGTCGGCCAGCGAGTCGTACTGCACGCCGAATTCGCTCTGAGTATTGGTGAGCCGGGCAACACGGCCATCGAGCCCATCGAGCAGGGCGGCGATGAAAATCGCCACGCAGGCATGGCCGAACTTGCCCTGCCCGGCCGCGATGATCGCGTAGAACCCGGCAAACAGACCGCCGGTAGTGAACAGGTTGGGCAGCAGGTAGACCGCGCGTGCGGGGCGCCTGCCGCTGTCGTCGAAGGGGCTTGGATCGGCCATCGACGCAGTTTACCGGCTCAACCGTCCTTGAACGCACGCCCCTCCACGCTTGCACGCCGGCGGCGCGGATGCTGCAATCCGAACAAGCCTCAGGGGAATCGCCATGCGCTCCATCCTTGTCCGCCTCGCCTTGTTTTCCGCGATCACGTTGATTGCGGGCCATGCCATCGCGCAGCAGCGGGTATATCAGTGGAAGGACGCACAGGGACGCACCCACTACTCCAGTTCGCCCCCGGCGTCGGGCGTATTCAAGTCGCGCGCCGTCGCCACGGATACGCCGCGGCCTGCCGCAAAGCCGGTGGCTCCCGAAAGCGCGCAATGCACCAGTGTCCGCGCCAACCTGGCCACGCTAAAGGCCAACAGCAATGTGCTGATGGACAGCGATGGCGACGGCAAACCCGATCGCACCCTTTCCGCCGATGAGCATGCCAACCAGCTGAAGCTGGCCGAGTCCTACCTGGTGGCGAACTGCGGAGGCACCGCGCAGCCCTGACGACGCGCCTCGCGCCGCCCCGTGCGTGGCAAAATGCGGGATTGATCGTCCCGCGAGCTTCCCATGCGCCTGTCGCAGTTCCACCTCCACACAGAAAAAGAAACGCCGGCCGAAGCGGAAATCGCCAGCCACCGCCTGATGCTCAAGGCCGGCATGATCCGGAAGCTTGCGGCCGGGCTGTATACCTGGTCGCCGCTCGGCCTGCGCGTGCTGCGCAAGGTGGAAGCGATCGTGCGCGAGGAAATGGACCGGGCCGGCGCCATTGAGGTGCTGATGCCGACCATCCAGCCGCGTGACCTCTGGGAGGAAACCGGGCGCTGGGAGAAATTCGGCGGGCAATTGCTGAAAATCAGCGACCGCAAGGAGACCGAGTACTGCTACGCACCCACTGCCGAGGAAGTCATTACCGATTTTGCGAGGGGCGAACTGGCCAGCTACAAGCAACTTCCGGTGAACTTCTATCAGATCCAGACCAAGTTCCGCGACGAAATCCGCCCGCGCTTCGGGGTGATGCGGGCGCGCGAGTTCCTGATGAAGGATGCCTATTCCTTCCATCTCGACGAAGAATCTCTGCAGGCCGAATACCGCAACATGTACGAGGCGTATTCCCGCATATTCACCCGGCTCGGGCTGAAGTTCCGCCCGGTTTTCGCTGATACCGGTGCAATCGGCGGCTCCGCTTCGCACGAATTCCACGTGCTGGCCGATTCCGGCGAGGATGCGATCGCATTTTCGGGTGCATCCGATTATGCGGCGAACGTCGAACTTGCCGAGGCCGTTGCACCCGGCGAGCGCCCGGTTGCCAGCGAAAGCCTGCGCAAGGTCGACACGCCGACGCAGAAGACCTGCGAGGAAGTGGCGGCGTTACTGGATATTCCGCTCGCGCGCACGGTCAAATCGGTGGCGATCATGGGCCAGGACACCGAAGGACAACCGCAGTTCACCTTGGCGCTGGTGCGCGGCGACCACGCGGTAAATGAGATCAAGCTGGCCAAGATCGACGGCCTCACGGATTATCGATTGGCGACCGAAGCGGAAATCCTCGAGTCCCTGAATGCAGCGCCCGGATTCCTTGGGCCGCTGAAACCGACGATGCCGGTTCGCGTCATCGCCGACCGCAGCGTCGCGGCGATGGCGGATTTCGTGGTGGGCGCCAACGAGAACGGATTCCATATCGCCGGCGTCAACTGGGGCCGCGATCTTCCCGAACCCGAAGTCGCCGATATCCGGAACGTGGTGGAGGGCGATGCCTCGCCCGATGGTCGTGGCACGCTGGGTATCGCGCGCGGCATCGAGGTTGGCCATGTATTCGCGCTGGGTGATCGTTATTCGCAGGCGATGGCCTGTACCGTGCTCGATCCACAGGGCAAGCCCGTCAATCCGCTGATGGGCTGTTATGGCATCGGGGTGTCCCGCATCGTCGCTGCCGCGATCGAGCAGAACCATGACGATGCCGGCATTCGTTGGCCGCAGGCGATGGCACCGTGGGCTGTGGCGGTCTGTGTGATCAATCCCAAGGGCAGTCCCGAGGTCTCCGCTGCCGCCGAAGCACTGTATCTGGAGCTGCAGGCGGCCGGCATCGACAGCGTGCTCGACGACCGCGGACTGCGCCCTGGCGCGATGTTCGCCGACATCGAACTGATCGGAATTCCGCATCGCGTGGTGGTTTCCGAACGCGGCCTCCAGGCCGGTACTTTTGAATACCGGGCGCGCGATGCCGGTGAGTCCGAAAACCTGGATCGGGACACTTTGGAAAACCGGCTGGGCCTGTCCGGAGCGTGAAAGGGCATTGCCGATGATTATCAGCCGGGTTAACATGCGCGCCAGGCAGGACGCCTCCAAATAAACCCAACGGATAATCAAGAGAGGCCCACGTGGATATCAATACCCTCACGACCAAGGAACTCAGCGACCTGATCAGCCAGGCCAGCAAGCGCAAGAAGGTGCTGGCCAAGCGCAAGCCGATCAACCAGGTGCGCGCAGCGGTCAACCGCATCGTCCGCACCTCCGGCTACACCATGGAAGAGCTGTTCGGCGCTTCCGCAGGTGCGAGCCGCGCCCGCAAGGCGCCGGCCCGTAAGGCCACCGCGCGCAAGGCCACCAGCAAGGTGGCACCGAAGTACCGGAATCCGGCCAACAGTGCGGAAACCTGGAGCGGCCGCGGCAAGCACCCGCGCTGGATGGCGGCTTATGTCGCCGAAGGCCGTAAGCCCGAGGACTTCCTCATCAAGGATTGAATCGAGCCATCGGGTTCAAACGAAAGCGCCGTTCCGACGGCGCTTTTTTTGTTCCCGGTTCACAGATGGCGTCGGGTGGGCGCAAACAGGTTGCCGAATATCACACCCGCGATCAGTGCCATCAGGATATTCAGCACGGCCATCAGGGCGGCCTGCCCGGCGTCCATGTCCTGCTGCTGCATCAGCGAAATCAGGCCACGGAAACTCACGCTGCCCGGCACCAGCAGGATAATGCCAGGCACCCGCACCAAGGCGCCGGGACGGTTGCGCCAGCGTGCGTAGAGATTGCCCGCCACGGTCATCACGAAGGCTCCCAGGAAAACCCCGGCGATATTGCCCCACTCCTCACCGGCCAATCGCGAAATGAGATAACCCGAGGCGGCGGAGACCATCACGAGCGGATAATCCTGCCGCGCAGCGCGGAACGCCACCGCAAAGGCGTAGCAGCCCAGCAGCAGGCCGAAGCCCTCCACCCACCACGGCTGTGGCCGGGAAAACTCGACCGCTGGCTCAACGCCGGCGAGCCGCGCCAGCGTCAGCGTCAGCATCGTGCCGATGGTGAGCTTGAGAATGGTGCTGAATGCGCCGGCAAGCCGCGCGGTCCCGGCAACCAGATGCTGGCTGGTGAGCTCGTTGATCGCGTTGGTCAACGCCATGCCGGGCAGCAGCACGATCACCGAAGCAATGATCACGGTATTGAGGTTGAGCGGGCCGATGAACCCTGCCACCAGCACTGCGATGGCGGCGGCCAGCATCCCCGCCAGCGCCTCGCTCGACTCCCGCAGCCGCGGCATGTTGCGGTCGAGCTGGTCCAGCAGGCCGATCATCAGCCCGGCGAAGCTGGCGGTCGCGATGTCGAGCCACGGCAGCCGCAGCAGGCAGGCCACCGCCCCCGCGACCATCGCGAAGGCCAGGGTCAGCATGAGCCGCCAGCGTCGGGTCGGCACGCGCGGCAGGGCCTGCAGCGCGGCACGGCCTTCCGATACGCCGATGCGCCCGGCAAGCACGTCCTCGGCGATCTGGTCGGTGCGGGCCAGTCGTGACAGATCCGTCTCGCCGGGGGGCAGGCGCAGCACCCGGGTGATGTCGTGGCTGCCCGGATCGTCCGGGTCGCGGAAGGTCAGGATCATGCCGGTCGGGTTCACCCAGGGCTCGCATTCGACGCACAGGCGCCCGGCCACGCCCAGCAACGCCCCCTCCAATCGCTGTGCGGTGGTCCCGTAGGCGTGCAGTTGCGCCGCCAACTCGGTCAGGAAGGCGACGCGGTCGGCGTAGGGCGAAGGCGCGGGGGCTGAATGCATGCGGAAAGGATGACATGGATGAACGCGGCCGAGGCCTTCATGTCG
>JAEXBT010000162.1 GCA_023393895.1 Pseudomonadota bacterium | reverse complement strand
CGCCAGCTCTGGCCTGCTGATCGGCGCACCGGCCGGCACGGCCGTGCGAGCGGTCGCCGATGGCCAAGTGGTGTTCGCCGAATGGATGAGCGGCTACGGCCTGCTCTGCATCGTCGACCACGGCAATGGCTACATGAGCCTTTACGCGCACAACGACGCACTGATGAAGGATGTCGGCGCCCGGGTTTCCCGCGGCGAACCGGTCGGCAGCGTCGGCAACTCCGGTGGTCAGGGCCGGCCGGCGCTGTACTTCGAGCTGCGTCGTGGTGGCAAGCCGGTGAATCCTTCGGTTTGGCTGCGGCGCTGAGCGCCTTCATCGCCCGCTCAACCTGGCTGCGCGCGCAACGCGCATAATCGGTCGCATTCATCCGATCTCGAATGCCGGAGTCACCGATGCCCCATCGCCCGCTCGTCTTCGCCCTGGCTCTGCTGCTGGCCCTGCCGGTGCAGGCGCAACAGGCCGCGCCCGCGACGCCCCCGCAGGCCGAGCCCGAAGTCGCTGCGGTCGATGACCCCGATGGCGCCGAAAGCGTCAGCAAGCAGGTGCCGCTGGCCGAGATCCGCCGCTTCGTCAGTGTCTACAACGCGATCCGCGAAGCCTACGTCGAGCCGGTACCCGACCAGAAATTGATGCATTCGGCGCTGCGCGGACTGCTGCTCGACCTCGATCCGCACAGTGTGTATTTCGATCGAGAGGCCGCGCGCGATTTCAGCCAGGACGCGAGCGGTGCCTACGATGGCGTCGGCCTTGAACTGCAGCAGCAGCCCGGCCCGGTGCTGAAGGTGATCGCGCCAATCGAGGGTGGCCCGGGCGATCGCGCGGGGCTGAAATCGGGCGACCTGATCACCGCGATCGACGGCAAGCCGATCTCCAACGATGACGGCAGCACGCCCCTGCGCGGCGCCGCCGGCAGCGCGGTCAAGGTCACCGTGCGACGCGAAGGCCGCGACAAACCCTTCGATGTCAGCCTGGTGCGTGAACGCATCCGTATCAACAGCGTGCGCCATCGCGTGCTCGATCCGGGCTACGGCTATGTGCGCATCGCCAGTTTCCAAAGCGGTACGGCGGACGATTTCAGCAAGGCAGTCACGGCGCTGAAGACGCAATCCGGCGGCATGCTCAAGGGGCTGCTGATCGACCTGCGCAGTAATCCGGGCGGCCTGCTCAACGGAGCGGTGCAGATCGCGGACGACCTGCTGGATGCCGGCGTGATCGTCAGCACCCGCGGCCGGCTCAAGGGGGGCGACACCAGCTTCAGCGCGACCCGCGGCGACGTCCTTGGCGGCGCGTCGGTGGTGGTGCTGGTCGATGCCGGCTCGGCTAGTGCTTCGGAAGTGCTGGCCGGCGCGCTGCGCGACCACAAGCGCGCGCGCGTGGTCGGCAGCCGGACTTTCGGCAAGGGCTCGGTGCAGACCCTGCTGCCGCTCGACAATGGCGATGCGGTGAAGCTGACCACCGCCCGCTATTACACGCCGAGCGGCCGATCGATCCAGGGCGTGGGCATCGCGCCCGATGTCGTGCTGCGCCCCGAGGGTGCAGTCGTCGGCGAAGGCAGCCCCATCAGCGAAGCCTCGCTGCCCGGCCACCTTCGCGGCGAGGAGGAAGGTGAGCCGATGGCCGGTGAACACGCCGGCGACGTGCTGGCCGGCGAGGCGCCGCTGCAGTCCGCGTTGCTCGAACTCAAGCGGATGGCGGGCGATGCGCCCGTGGGTGGGCCCGGGAAATCACCACCGGCCACGGTCAAGCCACCGCTCGAGCCCGCGCCGGTACCGCCGCCGGTGAAGTAGCGCCCTCAGCGACGCGGCATCGGGAACGGCGTGACCACGCGACCGGGTTCGGTCGCCTCATGGATCGCTGCGCTGCCGCGACGTTCCACTTCCTCGATCCGCAGCACGCTGTGCATCGGCAGGTGCAGGCTGCGGGTATCGGCGAACTCCTCGCGCAGGCGTTCCTCGGCCGGATCGACCAGCACGCCCTCGCGGATGTCGAAATCGAGATCGCCCACTTCCACGAACCCCCAGATCGCGCTTGAGGCGATCCGGCGCGCGTAGACCACGTACACCTTGTCCTGGTGCTGGAACTGCAGGCGATAGAGCGTCTTTGTCATGCCGCGATTATAGGGGCGGGTCAGTCCGAACCCTGCTCAGTAGCCGCGGTCCTTGCGCATCTGCCGCGCGATCGCGCCACGCGAGAGCAGCGCAAGCAGGCCGCCGAACCCGAAGCCGGCCACGTGCGCGACCCACGCCACCTGGCCATAGGCCGGGCCGATATAGGCGAACAGCACCTGCAGCAGCACCCACAGTCCGATCAGCAGGGCAGCCGGTGCGCGGACGAACTCGAGGAACATGCCAAGCGGGATCACCACGCCGAGCCGCGCGCGGGGAAACAGCGTCAGCCACGCCCCGATCACCGCCGAGACCGCGCCGCTGGCACCGATGATCACTTGGTCGCCCGCGATCGACAGCGCCGCGGACAGGTTGGCGGCGGCCCCCCCCAGCAGGAAGACCGCCAGGAAGCGCAGGGAGCCCATGACCCGCTCGGCCGGCAGACCGAAGATCATGAGGAATACCAGGTTGCCGATCAGATGCGCCCAGTCACCGTGCAGGAACAGGGCGCTGAACAAGGTTGCCCAGCGCGTGCCGGCCAGCACGCTGAAAGGATTGGCGCCGAACCCGCCAAGGGTGCCCCAGGCGTGCAGCAGCTGCTGGCGAACGTCCGCGGGTAATGACTGGGTCCACACGAAGGTCGTGCACAGCCCGATCACCAGCAACGGCGTGACCCAACGCAGGCGGCGCTTCTGGCGGGGGGGGATGGCGACGAACACGGCACCTCCGGGGTGAACGCACCATACGGGATTCGCTGCAGTGCGAGATGTTAGGCGGAAGTTAAAGCCGCTATAGTGCGGACGGGGCCGTATGCTGGGACCATCCCGGCATCGTCGCAAGGCGGCGCAGGCCACCAAATTTATACACAACCGAGCATACGGAGAGAACACATGCAGCACGCATCCCGCCACGCCCGCCTGTCCGCATTGGCGGTCGCCGTCGTCGGCGCCCTGGCCATCGGCAACGCTGCCGCGTCCGGCTTCCAGCTTCGCGAAACGAGCACCAAGGCGGGTGGCCGCGCCTATTCCGGCACTGCCGTCGCCAAGGATGACACCGCCACCGTGTCCGGCAACCCGGCTGCGATGGTGAACACCGACCGCACCCTGGTGCAGGCCGGCGTAGGCGTCGTCGACCTGACCGCAGAGTTCTCCGGCAGCGGTGTCACCGCACTGGGTACGCCGATCTCCGGTGGGCTGGGCGGTAACCCGGGCAGCAAGAAGGCGGTGCCTTCGCTGGGCGTGATCGTGCCGATGAAGGGTTCGCTTGAAGGGCTGACCCTCGGCGCCAGCATCACCGCGCCGTTCGGCTCGGGCACCGAGTGGGAATCCGGCTGGGTGGGCCGCTACAACGCAACCGAGACCAGCCTGCAGATCGTCGACCTGACCCTGTCGGCTGCGGTCCAGATCACCCCCGCGTTCTCCGCGGGCGTGGGCCTGATCTATGAAAGCGCGGACGTGACGCTCGGCAAGGATCTGCCGCTTGGCGTGATGTTGGCCGGCGTGAACCCGGCGCTTGCCACCACCCCGGATGGCAGCGTGAGCGTGGAAGGCAAGCACAAGGGCCTGGGGTGGGTCGCCGGCGTGCAGTTCCGCCCGAGCGAGCGCTTCGCCATTGGTTATTCGCACCGCTCCGAGATCAAGCATGACTTCGATGGCGATGCCGACTTCACCGTTCCGGGTGCCTTCGCCGGCATGCAGGCCGGTTTTGCAGCCACCGCTGCCAACCCCGCTCTGCCGCTGACCCCCGCGCAGCGCATGCAGCTGATGGTGCTGGGCCGCGGCTTCGTGGACACGCCCGGCCGTGCCCGCTTGGTCACGCCCACCGTCGACACCCTGAGTGCATCGTGGGGCGTCACCGATCGGGTCACCCTTTACGGTGAGGCCCAGCGCACCGGCTGGAGCTCGCTGCATGACGTGACGATCAACTTCGGCAACCCCTATCAGCCGGCCTCGCGCGAGCTCTTCCGCTGGAAGGACACGATGTTCTATTCGATCGGCGCCGACTTCGCGCTGAGCGATGCCTTCACCCTGCGCGCGGGCGTGGGCATGGATGAGTCGCCGACCAACAACGTCGATCGCACGCCGCGCCTGCCCGACAACGACCGCAACCTGTATTCGGTCGGCCTGAGCTGGAAGGCGACGCCGCAGCTTTCGGTGGATGCCTCGTTCACCCGCGTGGAGATCGACGAATCCACCACCAACCTGCCGATCAACGTGGCCGAGGGACGCTACACCAGCATCAACGGCAAGTTCGATGGGCACGCCAACGTCTTCGGCATCGGTGCTTCCTACAAGTTCTGATCACCGGAACCGCGACACGAAAAACCCCGCCTAGCGCGGGGTTTTTCTTTGCCTCGATGCAGCGGCGGTGCGCTATTCGCCGAGCGTCAGCAACGAGGCGTTGCCGCCGGCCGCGGTCGTGTTGATGGTCACCGTCTTCTCGGTGGCGAAGCGCGGCAGGTAGTGCGGGCCGCCCGCCTTCGGGCCGGTGCCACTCATGCCCTGGCCGCCGAACGGCTGCACGCCGACCACCGCGCCGATCTGGTTGCGGTTGACGTAGATGTTGCCGACCTTGGCACGGCTGACGATGCGTTCGACGGTCTCGTCGATGCGCGAGTGGATGCCGAGCGTGAGCCCGTAGCCCGTCGCGTTGATGGTGTCGACGATTGCATCGAGTTCCTCCGCCTTCCAGCGGATCACGTGCAGCGCGGGCCCGAAGTTCTCCTTCGTCAGCTGGTCGATGCTGTCGAGCTCCCAGGCGACCGGCGCGAAGAAGGTGCCGTGTTCGGTGCCCTCGCCCAGCGTGGCCGTGGCGATGTGGCGCCCGACCCCACCCGACATCCGCGAGGCATGCTCGTCGAGCTGGCACTTGGCGTCGTTGTCGATCACCGGGCCGACGTCGGTCGAGAGCTGGCCCGGGTCGCCGACCTTGAGTTCCGCCATCGCGCCGGCCAGCATGTGGATCACCTTGTCGGCGATGTCGTCCTGCACCAGCAGCACGCGTGCGGCCGAGCAGCGCTGGCCGGCCGAGGTGAAGGCGCTGCCCAGTGCATCCTTGACCACCTGCTCGGGCAGCGAGGAGGAATCGGCGATCATCGCGTTCTGGCCGCCGGTTTCGGCGATCAGGGTGGCGATCGCGCCTTCCCTGCGTTCGGCCAGCGCCCGGTTGATCGCGCGTGCGGTCTCGGTGGAGCCGGTGAAGCAGACGCCGGCGACGCGCGCGTCCTTCGTCAACGCGGCGCCGACGGTGGCGCCGTCGCCCGGGACGAACTGCAGGACGTCTGGAGGAATGCCGGCCTCGTGCAGCAGCTTCACCGCGGCAAAGCCGATGAGGTTGGTCTGCTCGGCCGGCTTGGCGATCACGCTGTTGCCGGCCGCGAGCGCCGCGGCGATCTGGCCGATGAAGATCGCCAGCGGAAAGTTCCAGGGCGAAATGCAGACGAACACGCCGCGGCCTGCGAGCTGTAGCGTGTTGGACTCGCCGGTGGGCGAGGGCAGTGCTTCCAAGGTGAACTGCTTGCGCGCCTCCAGCGCGTAGTAGCGCAGGAAGTCGACCGCCTCCCGCACTTCGGCCAAGCCGTCAGGGATCGTCTTGCCGGCTTCCTTCGTGCACATCGCCATGTATCGCGCGATGCGGCTTTCCAGCAGATCGGCGGCCTTCTCCAGCATCGCCGCGCGCGCATCCACGGGCGTGGCGTCCCACGCCGGCTGCGCGACCACCGCATTGTCGAGCGCGCGGGCCACGGTCGCGGCATCGGCCGGCTGCCAGTGGCCCACGGTCTCGCGGCGGTCGGCAGGATTGGTCACGGCGATGCGTTCGCCGCTCGGGTTCGCGCCCGGTACCAGCGGCGTGGCGATCCAGCCGCCATGGCCGGCGTTGTCGAGTTCGGCCGCG
>JAEXBT010000084.1 GCA_023393895.1 Pseudomonadota bacterium | reverse complement strand
AAGAAGGACGCCAAGAAGTCGACCGCCAAGAAGGCTGCGAAGAAGGTCGCCAAGAAGTCGACCGCGAAGAAGGCGGCGAAGAAGGTCGCCAAGAAGTCGACCGCCAAGAAGGCTGCGAAGAAGGTTGCCAAGAAGTCGCCTGCCAAGAAGGCAGCGAAGAAGGCCGTCCGCAAGCCGGCTGCCAAGAAGGTCGCCAAGAAGACCGCGAAGAAGGCCGCCAAGAAGGCTGCGCGCAAGCCGGCCGCGAGGAAGGCCAAGAAGGCGCCGGCTGCCATGCCGCCGATGCCGATGCCGACGATCTGAGTCGACGGCGCGTCCTGTCGTCCTTCGCGCCCAGGCGGAGGCGGCCGGATCATTGGGTTCCGGTCATTCGGATACCAAAAAACCCGCGCAGGACGCGGGTTTTTTTTGTTCGCGCCCGGGGATCAGCGCGGCGGCGGTGCGCCTTCGCCGGAAGCGCTGCCCACGCCCTCGCTCTCGTCCTCGACGCCGGCAACCGGCGTGCTGGCGGGAGGATCAATCTTCAGCCACGCCACCCGCGGCAGGCCGATCGCGCTGTCCAGGATGGTCGGCAGCAGGCCGGAAGGCAGGCTGCTCTCACTGTTCCACATGATCGCGATGCCCAGGTCGCGGTCGGGCAGCAGGGCCATCGCGCCGCGATAGCCCTGCACGGCGCCACCATGGAAGTACAGCTTGTGGCCGGCGTAGTTGTAGACGCGCCAGCCCATCCCGTAGCCCGCGGCCTGCAGTCGTTCGCGACGCCAGCTGGAGCTGCGCAATTCGCCGGGGGTGTCGATCCGCGCGGTGTGGATGGTCTGCAGCAGCGAGGGCGAGAAGACCTCGGGGCGGTGGCCGGTCTGTGCGATCAGGTATTGCGCCATGTCGTTGGCGCTGGCGTTGACGCCGGCGGCGGGGCCGAGCCGGTAATAGGTGGGCTTGGGTCGCAGCGAGCGCCAACCGCCACCGCCGCGCACGTGGGGCTTGGCCCAGCGCGGACTGCCCTCGATGCCTTCCAGCCCGAGGCTCGCATCGTTCATGCCGAGCGGCTTGAAGATGCGCGACTGCACGTTGTCGTCGTAGTAGCGGCCGGTCGCGGCATGCACCACGTCGCCGATCACGCTGAACGCCACGTTCTGGTAGGAATAGCACTCGCCGGGACCGCAACGCAGCGGCGCGCCGGCCAGCTTCGAACGGACCGTGTAGTAGCTGGCGTTGGCCTCGATGTCGCGGTCGAACGCATTGCGGGTGAGGCCGGTGGCCTGGCTCAGGATGTTGGCCAGCGTCATGCGCGCCGTCGAATCCGCACTGCTCAGCCGGAAGCCCGGCACATAGCGCACCACCGGCTGGTTCCAGGACAGCACGCCGTCATCGACCAGCATGCCGGTCAGGGTGCCGGCGAAGGACTTGGACAGCGATGCCAGACGGAACACGGTGCGGTTATCGACCGGTTCCGGACGCGTGGTATCGGTGATGCCGTAGCCGCGCGCACTCAGCACGCGACCGTTCTGCACGATCGCCACCGCCAGCCCCGGAACCTTCTGGTCCGCCACCAGCTGCAGCGCCATGCTCTCGAAGGTGCGCACGTCGAACGGAAGCGGCGCGACCGCGTCCGGGCCGGGCACCGCGTGCTGCCGCAGGTAGTTGTCGAGCGCGGAGTTGCCCGGGCCGGTCTGCTGCACGGCGGGCGTCTGCGAGGCGTTGGACGGCCAGACCGTCTGCGCCGAGGTGCCGGCGGTGACCGGCAGCAGGAAACTGAAAGTGGCGAGCTTGAGCGCGATCAGTGCATTGCGGCGTTTCGCACGCATGGCATCCCCTCGTCTGGACCCGGATCTGAGGGGAATACTAGACCGCCTTTTCCATGTATGCATGAACAGGGCGAGGTTATCGCCGCAAGCGATTGATTTGACGATTCAATTTCCTGAACTGCGCGCTGCGACCGCTGCTCGATCAAGCCCCCCGCTTCACAGGCCAGCGCATTGGTCCTCTTTGTCATCCGCGCGATTGCCCGAGCCGGCCGGTGACACCGCCGCGGTTGTCCTTGCACTGCAGGTTGCCGGCGATGCGGTTGTGCCGGAGGTCGATGCGCCCGCGATTGCCGAAGGCCTGCAGGTCGCCGTCGATGGTGTTGTCCGCGGCGCTGAACGCGCCTGCATTCTTCTCGACCTGCAGGTTGCCGCCGATCCGCACGCCGGACACCCGCACCGCGCCACCCTCCTTGGCCTGGATGTCGCCCTGCACCGAGCCGCCGCTGATCCGAACGGCGTTCGCGCCATCGCCCTGGATGTTGCCGCCCACGCGTGCGCCGGTGGTCGACAGGCTGGCGCCGCGGCCAACCTTCACGTTGCCGTCCACCCGCACGCGGTCAAGCGTGCAGCGCGCGCCATCGGGGACCCTGATGTCGTCGTATGCGCCTGCCCTGAGCGTGCCGCGGCAGGAGGTGTCATCCGCGCGGGCCGGCCAGGCGGCGAAGATCGACAGCGCGAGTCCCGAGACGAGGATGAGGCGGAATGGGGTGTGGGACATGGCAGCGCTCCTGCAGGGTTCCACCACAGCATGATCAACAGCCCGAAACCGGCGCTGAACATCGAAAACCGGTGGCGATTGCGCCGCGCCATGGGCTAACGTGCGCGCTGAGCGGGCCGTTGGCCCGAAACAACGAGTACTGATTCGCGTGCAGCCCCCCCGTCCCACCGCCTGGATGCGCCTGCGGACCGAGCTGGCCCAGTCCCCGCCATTGTGGTGGGCGCTGCTGTACTTCTTCTGCCTGCTGTGCGGCTACTACGTGCTGCGCCCGCTGCGCGACGCGATGGGCGCTTCGGCGGACGTGGCCGCCATCTTCCCGAATGCGTGGATTGAGTGGACGCGCGCGCGCGGGTGGGCGCTGGAAGACTTCACCCTGCAGTTGCTCTTTACCGGCACCTTCGCCGCGATGGTGGTGCTGCAGCCGCTCTACGGTGCACTGGTGGCGAGATTCCCGCGTCGGGTCTTCCTTCCGGTGGTGTACCTGATCTTCGTCGC
>JAEXBT010000029.1 GCA_023393895.1 Pseudomonadota bacterium | reverse complement strand
CCCATGGACAACCCCACCCTGCTGCATGCGATCGCCGCCATCCTCGTGTTGGTCGGATTGGCCGGCACCATCCTGCCCGCGCTGCCGGGCCTGCCGCTGGTTTTCGGCGGCCTCCTGCTCTCCGCTTGGGCGGACGGTTTCCAGAACGTGCACTGGGCATGGATGGTGCCGCTCGGGCTGCTCACGCTGCTTTCCCTCGTCATCGATTTCTGGGCCACCGCGATGGGTGCGAAACGCGTCGGCGCCAGCCGCACCGCCGTCATCGGATCGGTCATCGGGACCTTCGCCGGCCTGTTCTTCGGGCCGGTGGGCCTGCTGGCCGGGCCGTTCGCGGGCGCGCTCGCGGGCGAACTCCTGCATCGCCGGAGGCTCCACGGCGACGACTTGGGCCATGCGACGCGCGTCGGCATCGGCACCTGGTTCGGGGTGGTTTTCGGCATCGCGCTGAAACTGGCGCTGGCGTTCGGGATGATCGGGTTGTTCGTGCTCGCCTGGGTGTTCTGAAGGCCGCATTCACGCCACGACGGCAGGCTCCAAGCCAATCTCCCCGGAATGGAAACGGTCTGACCTCCCGCCACGGGTCCGGCCCGACGCCTCGGATATCGAATGAACGCCTTCTGGACCCAATGGAGCCGCCGACGCATGGCCTGGACCCTGATCATCACCACGGTCATCGTGACCGCCCTCGTTTTCGTTCTGGCACAGAACTTCTCCACGCCGGAGAAGAAACTGGAACGCAAGATCCAGCATCGCTACGCGGTCTCGGACCCGCAGTTCGAGCGCGAGCTCGGGGTTCTGCTGGGGCCGGCGATCCTGCCGGGAAACCACGTCCGCGATTACGAGAACGGGGACGAGATATTCCCCGCGATGCTCGAAGCGATCCGCGAGGCCCGCACCAACATCAATTTCGAGACCTACATCTACTGGTCGGGCGAGGTCGGCAAGCAGTTCGCCGATGCGCTTTCGGAGCGCGCCCGCGCCGGCGTGGCGGTGAACGTGCTGGTGGACTGGGTCGGCGCGATCAAGATGGACGACAAGCTGCTGCAGCAGATGAAGGATGCCGGCGTCACCCTGCATCACTATCGTCCGCTGCGCTGGTACAACCTGGGCCGGCTCAACAACCGCACGCACCGCAAGCTGCTGGTGATCGATGGCCGGGTCGGATTCACCGGCGGCGTCGGCATCGCGGACGAGTGGTCCGGGCACGCGCAGGATCCCGATCATTGGCGCGACCTGCATTTCCGGGTGGACGGCCCGGTGGTGAGCCAGTTCCAATCCGCCTTCAACGACAACTGGATCAAGACCACAGGCAAGGTCCTCAACGGGCCGGAATATTTCCCGCCGCTGTCCCCGGCCGGGGAGATGGCCGCGCACATGTTCATCGCCTCGCCTGCGGGCGGCAGCGAATCGATGCACCTGATGTACCTGATGGCGATCGCCGCGGCGGAGCACGCCATCGACCTGGAAGCGGCCTACTTCGTGCCCGACGAGCTGATCATCAACGCGCTGGTCGCCGCCCGCCATCGCGGCGTGCGCATCCGGGTGATCGTGCCGGGCAAGCACATCGATTCCGAGACCGTGCGCCTCGCCTCCAAGGCCCACTGGGGTGAACTGCTCAAGGCCGGCGTGGAAATCTACGAATACCAGCCGACGATGATGCACAACAAGCTGCTGATCGTGGACGGCTTGCTGACCTCGGTGGGTTCGACCAATTTCGACGTACGCAGCTTCCGGCTCAATGACGAGGCCAGCCTCAACATCTACGATCGCGCGTTCGCCGCGCGGATGACCGAAGTCTTCGAGGAAGACCTGAAGCCGACCATCCGCTACGACTACGACATGTGGCTGAAGCGGCCGTGGAAGGAGAAGTTCGCCGAGAAGTTCGTGCTGCCGATCAAGTCGCAGCTGTGAGCACGGAGCGCAGCGCCAGCGCGCGCCGGCCCGCAGCCGCCTGGCAGATGGCATGGCCAGGCTTGCTGCTCGCCACCTGCCTGTTCGCCCTGCCGGCATTCGCCCAGCCGCAGCCGCCGCAGCCGGAACCACTGCCGGTGGCCGATGCCGGCGGCGTCACCGCCACCGATGATGAGGCGATCAGCCGCGCGGTCGCGCGCAGCGCCGCCGACAGCCAGCCCGATCGCGAGGACATCGAACAGGCCGCGCGCACCAGTGCGCAGAACGACGCGCGCATCGCCGCTGCGGTCAGCGTCGCGCTGGCGCGTGCGCCGGCGATTCCCGATGTCGGCGTCGACGTCAATTCCAGCGTGGTCACGCTCTCGGGCAGTGTCATCGACGAGCGCCAGCGCGAGCGCGCCGAGCGTCTGGCCAAGGGCGTGCAGGGCGTGGCCGAGGTCGACAACCAGTTGCAGATCAGCACCGACCTGTCGACGCGGATGCAGGCGGCGATGCGCGAGATCAAGCTCAAGGCCACGCGCCTGCTGGCGAGCACGCCGCTGCTGCTGCTCGCCCTGCTGATCGTGCTCGGCTCGGCCTGGCTGGGCCGCTTTGCCGCCGCCAACCTGCGCTGGTTCCGCCGCCAGGCGCGCAACCCCTATGCCGAAGGGCTGGCGCGGCGCGCACTGCGCCTGCTGATCCTGCTGGGCGGACTGCTGCTGGCGCTGGATCTGCTTGGCGCCACCGCGCTGGTCGGCGCGGTGCTCGGTTCGGCCGGCGTGGTCGGCCTGGCGCTGGGCTTTGCCTTCCGCGACATCGCCGAGAACTACATCGCCGGCATCATGCTCAGCCTGCGCCGGCCGTTCGCACCCGGCGACCATGTGCTGATCGACGGCAATGAGGGCCGCGTGGTGTCGCTGTCGGCGCGCTCGACCATCCTCATGACCCTGGACGGCAACCACCTGCGCCTGCCCAACTCGCTGGTGTTCAAGTCGATCATCCTCAACTACACGCACAATCCGCTGCGCCGTTTCGGCTTCGAGATGCTGATCGATGGCGAGGAATCGATCCATCAGGCGCAGGCGCTGGCACTGCAGGCGATCTGCGGCATCGACGGCGTGCTCGAGGATCCGGCCCCGCGCTGGCAACTGCAAAGCTACGGGCCGGAGGGCAGCCGCATGCAATTCCAGGGCTGGATCGACCAGACCCATACCGACTTCGGCAAGGCACGCAGCGCGGCGATCCATGCGGTGAAGTCGGCGTTCGACGAGGCCGGCATCGAGGCCCCGCGCAGCGTGCAGTGGCTGCGCGATGGCGATGCCGACTCCGCGCGCGTGCGCCACGGCGAGTCCGCGCACAGCAGTGCCGATACCGCGCCCAATCGCGAGATCGAACCGCAACTGGAAAAGGCGCAGCGCGAGCAGTCAGAGCAGAACCTGCTCAGCGACGAGCAGCGCACCGAATAGCCCTGCCCCGGGCCCGCGCGGCGGCGGGCCTGCCGCGCAGCGGACGATCGAGGCGACGAATACCCGCCGGTTGTTCGACGATCACTCGACGATGACGGGGATTCCGGCGATCTTCGCCGCCCACTGCTTCGGTCCGGTTTCGTGCACCGAACTGCCGCGTGCATCCACCGCCACCGTCACCGGCATGTCCTGCACTT
>JAEXBT010000234.1 GCA_023393895.1 Pseudomonadota bacterium | reverse complement strand
CTGCAGCACGCCGCCGGCTTCGTAGATCGAGACTTCTTCAGCCGTATCAAGCCGGCAGGTGACCGGCACCTCGACGCGCTCGCCATTCGCACGGTGGATGACCAGGGTCAGCGTCGCACCCGGCGTGCGTTCGCCGACGACATCGAAGGTCTCCGTGCCGTCGATGGCCAGCGTGTTGCGGTCGGTACCCACTTTGAACTCCAGCGGCAACACGCCCATGCCGATCAGGTTGGTGCGATGGATGCGCTCGAAACCTTCGGCGACGATCGCCTCGACGCCGGCCAGGCGCACGCCCTTCGCCGCCCAGTCGCGCGAACTGCCCTGCCCGTAATCGGCGCCGGCGATGATGATCAACGGCTGGCCGCGGTCCATGTAGGTTTCGATCGCCTCCCACATCCGCATCACCTTGCCTTCGGGCTCGACGCGGGCCAGCGAGCCCTGCTTCACCTCGCCATCGACCACCGCCATCTCGTTGACCAGCTGGGGATTGGCGAAGGTGGCGCGCTGCGCGGTCAGGTGGTCGCCGCGATGGGTGGCATAGGAATTGAAGTCTTCCTCGGGCAGGCCCATCTTCGCAAGGTATTCGCCGGCGGCGCTCGAAGGCAGGATCGCGTTCGAGGGCGAAAGGTGGTCGGTGGTGATGTTGTCGCCCAGCACCGCGAGCGGACGCATCCCGGTGAGCGTGCGCGCACCGGCCAGCGCACCTTCCCAGTACGGCGGGCGGCGGATATAGGTGGACTGTGGGCGCCAGTCGTACAGCGGGCTGACCTGCCCGCCCTGCTCCACCCGCAGCTTGAACATCGGCTCGTAGACCTGACGGAAGAACTCCGGCTTCACGCTGGCCTTCACCGCGGCATCGATCTCCGCATCGCTCGGCCAGATGTCCTTCAGCCGCACTTCGTTGCCCGCCGCGTCGATGCCGAGCACGTCCTTCTCGATGTCGAAACGCATCGTGCCGGCGATCGCATAGGCGATCACCAGCGGCGGCGAGGCGAGGAATGCCTGCTTGGCGTAGGGATGGATGCGGCCGTCGAAGTTGCGGTTGCCGGAGAGCACTGCGGTCGCGTAAAGGTCGCGCGCGATGATCTCCTGCTGGATCGCCGGATCAAGCGCGCCCGACATGCCGTTGCAGGTGGTGCAGGCGAAGCCAACGATGCCGAAGCCGAGCTGTTCGAGTTCCGGCAACAATCCGGCCTCCTGCAGGTACAGCTCCACCGCCCTGGAGCCCGGCGCGAGCGAGGTCTTGACCCACGGCTTGCGCGTGAGCCCGCGCGCATTCGCGTTGCGCGCAAGTAACCCGGCGGCGATCACGTTGCGCGGATTGGAAGTGTTGGTGCAGGAGGTGATCGCGGCAATGATCACCGCGCCGTCCGGCAGCAGGCCCGCGGCTTCCTCGCCACGCGCCGCCGCGAGCTTGCCTTCATCGGCGATCCCGCGTTCCGCCAGCGCCGACACCGGCAGCCGGCGATGCGGATTCGACGGGCCGGCCATGTTGCGTACCACCGACGACAGGTCGAAATGCAGCACGCGCTCGTATTCGGCGGTTTCAAGGGCGTCCGCCCACAGGCCGGCGGCTTTGGCGTAGGTCTCGACCAGCTGCACCTGCGCCTCTTCGCGGCCGGTCAGGCGCAGGTAGTCGATGGTCTGCCGGTCGATGTAGAACAGCGCCGCGGTGGCACCGTATTCGGGCGTCATGTTGGAGATGGTCGCGCGGTCACCGATGGTGAGATGCGCCGCGCCCTCGCCGAAGAATTCGAGGTAGGCGCCGACCACCTTCTCCTGCCGCAGGAACTCGGTGAGCGCCAGCACGATGTCGGTCGCGGTGATGCCGGGTTGCGGCTTTCCGGTCAATTCCACACCGACGATGTCCGGCAGCCGCATCCACGATGCGCGGCCCAGCATCACGTTCTCCGCTTCCAAGCCGCCGACGCCGATCGCGATCACGCCCAGCGCATCCACGTGCGGCGTGTGCGAATCGGTGCCTACACAGGTATCGGGAAACGCAACGCCGTCGTCCACGTACACCACCGGCGACATCTTCTCCAAGTTGATCTGGTGCATGATCCCGTTGCCCGGCGGAATCACTTCCACGTTCCTGAAAGCCTGCCTGGTCCAGTCGATGAAGTGGAAGCGGTCGGCGTTGCGCCGGTCCTCGATCGCGCGGTTCTTCGCGAACGCATCCGGGTCGAAGCCGCCGCATTCCACGGCGAGGGAGTGATCAACGATGAGCTGGGTCGGCACCACCGGATTGATCTGCGCAGGGTCGCCGCCGGCATCGGCGATCGCATCGCGCAGGCCGGCCAGGTCCACCAGCGCGGTCTGGCCGAGGATGTCATGGCAGACCACGCGCACCGGGTACCACGGGAAATCGAGATCGCGGCGGCGTTCGATCAACTGTCCCAGGTAGGCGTCGAGCATCGCCGGATCGGCGCGTCGCACTAGGTTCTCAGCATGCACGCGCGCGGTGTAGGGCAGCTTCGCGTATGCGCCGGGTGCGATCGCATCCACCGCCTCGCGGGCGTCGTACCAGTCGAGCTTGCTGCCCGCAAGGGGCTTGCGGAATCGGGGGTTCATCGCTGCGGCTCCTTCGCGCCGGGCGCGCGGTCATCGCCGTATTTTAGCCGTTGCACCCTCGGCAGACGCGTTGTCCGATGGTCGCAAGCGGAGCGTGTGTCAGCCGCGCGGCATCCAGCGTCGCGACATCTCGAGATAGGTGAAGGACGCCGACCAAGTGATCAGCAGGAGCCCGGTCAGCGATTCCATGCCGGCGACCAGACGGATCGCGCCCACCGGCGACAGGTCGCCAAGCCCGAGCGTGGTGTAGATCGTCGCGGAGAAATACACGGCGTCGAACAGCGTGCGGATCCCGTGTTCGCCATGCACATAGCCCATGTCCGGCTGGTGCTCCAGCCAGTAGTAGGCGATGCCGTAGCACCAGACCTCCACCACGTGCAGCGCCAGCAACGCGAAGATCAGGCCAATGAAGCCGGCGCGATGGCCACTGCCCACGCCGTCACGGTGGGTCCGCGGGCCGTAGATCCGCGCCAGCAGCTTCAGGCCCTCGTAGTGCAACAGCACCACGATCGCGGTCACCAGTGCGGTGACCAGCACGACCTTCAGGTGCTCGTCGAAGCTGCCGGCGGGAATCAGCGGCAACATCGCCAGCAGCGCTCAGCGCTGGTCGATCGCCACGTATTCGCGGTCCTCGGGCCCGGTGTAGTTCGCGCTCGGGCGGATGATCTTGCCGTCCTCGCGCTGTTCGATCACGTGCGCCGACCAGCCTGTGGTGCGGGCGATGACGAACAGCGGCGTGAACATCGGGGTCGGCACGCCCATCATGTGGTAGGCGGAAGCCGAGTACCAGTCGAGGTTGGGGAACATCTTCTTGCTGTCCCACATCAGCGTCTCGATGCGCTCGCTGACGTCGAACAGGGTCGGGTTGCCGCCGTCCGTGCACAGGCTGCGCGAAAGCTCCTTGATGATCGGATTGCGCGGGTCACCGACCGTGTACACCGGATGCCCGAAGCCGATGATGATCTCCTTGCGTTCCATCCGCGCCTTGATGTCGGCCTCGGCTTCGTCGGCACTGCCGTAGCGGCTGATGATGTCCATCGCCACCTCATTGGCACCGCCATGCTTGGGGCCGCGCAGCGCGCCGATCGCACCGGTGATGCAGCTGTACATGTCGCTGCCGGTGCCGGCGATCACCCGCGCGGTGAAGGTGGAGGCGTTGAATTCGTGCTCGGCGTAGAGGATCAACGACTTGTCCAGTGCATCGGCATGCAGCGCGCTTGGCTTGTCGCCGTGCAGCAGATGCAGGAAATGCGCGGCAACCGAATCGTCATCGGTCTCGCAGTCGATGCGGCGGCCGTTGCGGGTGAAGTGCCACCAGTACAGCAGCATCGATCCGAAGCTGGCGATGAGGCGGTCGGCGATGTCGCGCGCCTCCGCGGCCGGGTGGCCTTCGCGCTCTGGCAGCACGGTGCCGAGCACCGAGCAGCCGGTGCGCATCACGTCCATCGGATGCGCGTTGGCCGGCACCAGTTCCAGCGCGTCGGTGACGATCGCGGGCAGGCCACGCAGGCGCTTGAGCTTGGTGCGGTAGGCCTTGAGCTGCGAGGCGGTCGGCAGGCTGCCGTGCACCAGCAGGTGCGCAACCTCCTCGAAGCTCGACTTCGTGGCCAGGTCCTTGATGTCGTAGCCGCGATAGGCCAGGTCGTTGCCGGTGCGGCCGACCGTGCACAGCGCGGTGTTGCCGGCGGCGGTGCCGGACAGCGCGACCGACTTCTTCACCTTGGGGGCGGCGGGGGTGGCTTCGCTCATGATCATTCCTCGCTGGTTTTCTTCGACGCGAACAGGGCGTCGAGCTTGTCCTCGTAGGCGTGGTAGCCCAGGAAGTCATAGAGCTCGGCGCGGGTCTGCAACTGGTCGATGGTGTTCTTCTGGGTGCCTTCGCGGCGCACCGTCTCGTAGAAGCCGAGCGCGGCCTTGTTCATGGCCCGGTAGGCACCGCAGCAATACAGGGCGATGTCCACGCCGGCCTCGCGCAGCTCCTCGGTGGTGAAGAACGGCGTCGAGCCGAACTCGGTGAGGTTGGCGAGGATCGGCACCTTCACCGCGGCCTTGACCTTGCGGTAGTCCTCGAGCGTCTTCATCGCTTCCGGGAACACCATGTCGGCGCCGGCTTCGACGTAGGCGACAGCGCGCTCGATCGCGGCGTCCAGTCCCTCGGTAGCGGCGGCATCGGTGCGCGCCATGATCACGAAATCGCGATCGCTGCGTGCATCCACCGCGGCCTTCACCCGGTCCACCATCTCCGCCTTCGACACCACCTCCTTGCCGGGACGATGGCCGCAGCGCTTCTGCCCGACCTGGTCCTCCATGTGCACCGCGGCAACGCCGACGCGCTCGAAGTTGCGGATGGTACGCCCGATGTTGAATGCCCCGCCCCAGCCGGTGTCGATGTCGACCAGCAGCGGCATGCCCGTGGCGTCGACGATGCGGCGCGCGTCGGTCAGCACGTCTTCCATCGTCGAGATGCCGAGGTCGGGCATGCCCAGCGAGTTGGCCGCAACGCCGCCGCCCGACAGGTACAGCGCCCGATAACCGACGCGCTTGGCCATCAGGCCGGCGTAGGCGGTGATGGCACCCATCACCTGCAGCGGGGATTCTTCGGCAAGGGCGGCGCGGAAACGCGCGCCCGCGGAGGTCGATGCGCTCATGCGGACTCCACGTAAAAACGGGATTTTACGCGACGGCGCAAGCCGTCGCATCGGCCATCGGTACAGGTCAGGCGTCGGCGCCGCGCTCCAGCGCCCGCCTCACCTCGTCCAGCGCATGCGGATCGTCCAGCGTCGACAGGTCGCCCGGGTCTCGATGTTCGGCCAGCGCCTGCAGCGAACGCCGCAGCAGCTTGCCCGAGCGGGTCTTCGGCAACGCGTTCACCACGTAGACGTGCGCCGGCTTGGCAACCGCACCCAGCTGGTCGGCGACCTGCTTCATCATCTCGGCGGCGACCGCATGGGCATCGCCATCGGCTGGTGCCTGCTTGAGCGTGGCGAAGACGATCGGCACCTGGCCCTTCAGCTCGTCGTGGACGCCGATCACGGCGGCCTCGGCCACGCCGCTGTGGGTCGAAACCGCTTCATCGATCTCGCGCGTACCCAGACGATGGCCGGCCACGTTGATCACGTCGTCGGTGCGGCCGAGTATGAAGGTGTAGCCGTCGGCATCGCGGATCGCCCAGTCCAGCGAGGAATACAGCAGCTCGTTGAAATGGCTGAAATAGCCGGCCATGAAGCGCGCGTCGTTGCGCCAGACGGTGCTCAGGCAGCCGGGCGGCAGCGGCGACTGGATCACCAGCACGCCCTTCTCGTTGGGCGCGGCGTCCTCGCCGGTGGCCTCGTCGATCACCCTCAGGCGGTAGCCGGGGACCGGCAGGCCGGGCGAACCGAAGCGCACCGGCTTCATCTCCACGCCCGGCATCAGCGCCAGCACCGGCCAGCCGGTTTCGGTCTGCCAGTAGTTGTCGATGACGGTCTTGCCGAGACCCTCGTTGATCCAGTGCGCGGTCGGTTCGTCGAGCGGCTCGCCGGCGAGGAACAGGTACTGCAGCTTCGACAGGTCGTAATCGCTGAGCCAGTGCGCCTCCTGCTTCTTCAGCACGCGCACCGCGGTCGGCGAGGAGAACATCGTGCGCACGCCGTACTTCTCGCAGATGCGCCACCAGATGCCGGCGTCCGGATGGGTGGGCAGCCCTTCGTAGAGGATCGTGGTGGCACCGGCGATCAGCGGCCCGTACACGTTGTAGGAGTGACCGACCGCCCAGCCCACGTCGGAGGTGGAGAACATCACCTGCCCTGCGCGGACGTCGTAGATCGCCCACATCGACAGCGCCATCGCCACCGCATAACCGCCCACATCGCGCTGCACGCCCTTGGGCTTGCCGGTGGTGCCGCTGGTGTAGAGCAGGTAGCTGGGCTCGTTCGATTCCAGCCATTGCACCGGGACTTCCACGCCATCGTGCCCGGCGCGCAGCGTGGCGTAGTCGTGGTCGCGGCCCGGCGTGCGGGCGTGTCCCGGGTCGAGCCCGCGATCGACGATCAGCACGTTCGCCGGTGGATGCGCGCTCTCGCCGATCGCCGCATCGACCAGCGGCTTGTAGGCGATGACCTTGCCGCCGCGCATGCCGGCATCGGCGCAGATCAGCAGCTTGGGCTGCGCGTCGTCGATGCGCATGGCGAGGTTGTGCGAAGCGAAGCCACCGAACACCACCGAGTGGACGGCGCCGATGCGCGCGCAGGCCAGCATCGCGAACACCGCCTCGGCAACGTTGGGCATGTAGATGACCACGCGGTCGCCACGCCCGACGCCGAGCTCGCGGATCACCGCGGCGAAGGCGTTCACCTCGCGATGCAGTTCTTGATAGGTGATCTCGCGGGTGACGCCGGTTTCCGTGGAGATGGCGACCAGCGCCAGCTGGCCACCGCGCTCGTCCAGGTGGCGGTCGACCGCGTTGTAGCAGAGGTTGGTCTGCCCGCCGACGAACCACTTGCGGAACGGCGGGTTGGAATCGTCGAGGATCCGCTCGGGCGGCACGTGCCAGTGGATGGCCTTCGCCTGCTCGGCCCAGAAGTCTTCGGGATCGTCGATCGAACGCTGGTAGAAGCTGGCGTAATCCATGGCGCCATCCCTGCGGGAGGAGGCTCCCAGCCTAGCGCGCGCGTGCCGGCACGCGCGCTAGGACTTTGGTCGAAGCGGACGCCGCGCATTCACGCGCGGCACTCACCTCACTTCTTCGGCGCCTCACGCGGCGGCGCGCTCTTCACCCAGCGGTCGAACCAGGCGAGCATCTCGGCGGCGAAATGCTCGTTGCTTTCCTTCGCGGTGTACCAGTGCGGCTCGTAGGGCAGCATGACCAGCCGCGCGGTGCCGCCGTTGCCGCGGATCGCCTGGAACAGCTTCGGCGACTGCACCGGCTCGGTGCCGGGGTTGGCGTCATCCTCGCCGTGCACGATCAGCAACGGTTCGTTGATCCTGTCGGCGTGGTAATAGGTCGACGCGTCCTCGTACACCTTCTGCGCGGCCCACAGCGAGCGGCGCTCGTTCTGGAAGCCGAACGGCGTCAGCGTCTTGTTGTAGCCACCGCTGCTGGCCACGCCGGCGCGGAACAGGTCCGAGTGCGCCAGCAGGTTCGCCGTCATCAACGCGCCATGGCTGTGGCCGGTGACGCCGATGCGCTCGCGG
>JAEXBT010000117.1 GCA_023393895.1 Pseudomonadota bacterium | reverse complement strand
GCCATGGGTGATCCTGCTCGATGCCGACGAATGGCTGGAGGCGGATGCGCAGGCCGCACTGCGCGCGCTGTTCGCTGGTCGCATCGAGCAGGCCGATGTCTGGTTGCTGTTGCGGCGCACGCACTGGCTGGGGAAGCCGATGCACCATGGCAGCTTCTCGCGCGAGGCGATCGAGCGGCTGTTCCGCGCCGACCTGCGCCACGCCGACCTGCCGGTGCACGAATACCTCGACACCACGGGCCGAAGCGTGCGGTGGTCGCGCATCCGACTGGAACACGACACCGCGCGCAACCGCGTCGAGTACCGCGACAAGCTGGCGAAATACGCGGCGCTGTGGGCCCGCGAACGCGCCACGCGCGGCAGGACCGCCTGGCCGGGCCGCGGCCTGCTGGCGGCGGCCGCCTATGCACTGAAGAACCTGATCCTGCAGGGCGGCGTGCTCGATGGCCGCAGCGGCCTCGCCTTCCACCGCGAGCACATGCGCTACGCGGCGCTGAAGTACCGGTTACTCCGGCTCGCCGGCCGCGGTTGACGGTGTCGACGGCGTGCAGCCGGCGCGCATCGCGGCGGCCGGCAGCAGCCACCACTGGCGGCGGTTGTACACGCCCATGTCGATGACGCGTGCCTCATCGATGCAGCCATCCTGCACCACCGATTCGGCAAGGATGAAGCGTCGCGCGGGGTCCCGCGCCTGCCAGCCGCGCGCATCGGCCAGCTGCAGCGCGAAGTCGCGCTTGAAGCCGAAGGTGCGCGCCGGGCGGTCGGCCATCAGCAGGTTCTGCTCCTTCCAGGCGACCAGCGCCAGCTCCGCGCCCGGGCCAAGCCTTTCGCCCACCGCCTGCATCAGCCCGCGTGCCGAACTCGCATCGTTGAGCAGGCGATAGCCCGCCGTGCCGTACCCCAGCCACAACGCCGCAAGCAGCGCGTACAGTGCCAGGACGCCGCGCCGCGGCCGGAACCATAGCGCGCCGACCAGTCCGGCCGCACCGATCGCGGCAAGCATCCAGCCCAGCGCATCGCCGTCAACGGTGCCACGGATCGACGCCAGCCGGTCCTCGAAACCGGGATGGCCAAGCGCCGCCGCCAGCCCGGCGCCGAACAGCAGCATTGCGAAGCCAATCGCCGCGATGAATGCCCCGATCCGCACACCGCGCCGCGCGATGACATCCTTCAGCCACGGCCCCAGCGCCACGCAGAGCATGGGCAGCGCCGGCAGGATGTAGACCTCGCGCTTGCCGCTGGAGAACGAGAAGAACAGCAGCACGCAGGCGACCCAGCCGAGCAGCAGGAGGCTGCGCGGATCACGCGCACGCAGCGCCTCGCGCCAGCGCGGCACGACGAACGGCACCGCCGCGAACGCCGGCAGCCACTGCGTCGCCATCACCCCGAAGAAGTACCACCATGGCTGGTGGTGGTGCCAGGCGTTCGCGTAGCGCTCGCCGGTCTGCTTGAACAGGATGTTGTCGGCATAACCGCGCAGCAGCGGATCGCCGCTGGCGTGCACGGCGTACAGCATCGGCAGCAGCCAGAGCAGGATCGGCAGCAGCAACATCGCGATGCCGGTGAGCCACTCCACGCCACGCACCCGGCCGATCCCCGGCCAGCCTCGCCACCAGGTGTAGGCGGCCGGCAGCAGCACCAGCAAGGCGACCACGCCCACGCCCTTGCTGATCACGCCCAGCCCCGCCGCACACCAGCCGATCGCCCACCATCGTGCATCGGGTCCGCGCAGGAGGTGGCGGACGATGCCGTAGACCGACAGCGTGATGCAGAACACCACCAGCGGGTCGATCTGCGCGCGCTTGGCCTGGAAGGTAAATTGCAACGCGAACAGCAGCGCCCACGCTGCGTATGCGCCGGCTTCAGCACTCCACAATCGCCGGCCCAGGTCGCGCACCAACGCCAGCGTGCCCAGCGAGGCCAGCAAGGTCGGGATCAGGAAGCTCCAGCGCACGCTGCCGGTGATCGAGAGGAACACGGCCTGCAGCCACATCAGCAGCGGTGGCTTGTCCGGATACAGCTCGTCGCCGCGCATCGGGAACAGCCACTGGCCGCTCTCCACCATCTGTTTCGCGACCAGCGCGAAGCGCGGCTCGTCGGCCGGCCATGGGTCACGCAAGCCGAAGCCCGCGCCAAGCAGGACGAGGGCGGTCAGCCAGAAGAAGAGCCGTTCGTGGCGGGGGGCGGTCATGGCGCGGAGGATAGCGGAGCCATGACCGTGCGCGTCAACGCCGCGGCGAGATCCACATGCCGATGCGCGCGGTGAACACGAGTTCGTCTGCGGCATCGCGGATCTCGACATCGACCGGCACTTCGGCGGCTTCCGTGGAGGCGACGATCGGCTGCGCCGGTCGCGCGCTCGCGGTCATCGTGCCGACGGCCTTCTTCAGGTAGCGCACCTGCATGTCGCGGGGGATCCAGCGCATCGTGGCCGGGGTCGAAACCTCGCAGACCAGTCCGCCGATCAGCTCCGCCAGGTTGCACAGCGCGATGGCGTGGACCGTGCCGATGTGGTTGCCGAGCCTTCTGCGATGGCGCATGGTCGCGACGCCGAAACCCGGCTCCAGCCGCACCACGCGCGGCGCGATGGTGGCGAAGTAGGGGGCCTTCAGGCAGACCAGCCGGCTGAAAAGCCAACGGCCGCCGGGGCGTGGCGCCAGACGGTTCCACAGGGCGATCAGGTGCATGGCGTCCTCCGGACGAAAGACCCCCGCGCGGGGCGGGGGTCGGGAGCGGATGCGGGCGGGTGCCGTCAGGCGACCGCGCGACCGCCTTCTTCGCGCGCCACCAGCGCGGCATAGCCGGCGGAACGCAGCTCTTCGGGATCGAAGTCGTCGACGGTGATCGTGTCGAGCGTCAGCGCGCGCAGCTCCTTCAGCTGCGAGGCTTCCTCGTCGTTGATCCAGCCTTCGCGCACGCCTTCGGCCAGCTGGTCGTCGAACTCCAGCGCTTCGATGTCGCTGGTCTTCAGCGCCTTCTGGAACTTGCGTTCCACCGGCTCGGCCACCACGAACTTCGGCAGGTAGCTGATGATGCGGCCGGCCGGGTTGTTCGGGCACGGCGTGGTGAACACGCCGTCGGCGAGGCGGTCGCGGGCATCGCTCGGGGTCATCAGCAGGCTGGCGACCTTGTGGCTGAGGCGGTCCGAAGGCGCCTGCGCGCGACGGCCCAGCGGGAACACGATCGGCCACAGCAGCCACGCCATCGGGCGCACCGGGAAATTGCGCAGCGCGGTGGACAGCGCGGTCTCGATCTTGTTCACCGAATCGTGCACGGCCCAGGCCAGCAGCGGCTGGTCGCTCTGCGGACGGCCCTCGTCCTCGTAGCGCTTCAGCATCGAGCTGACGATGTAGAGCTGCGAGAGCACGTCGCCCAGGCGGCCCGACAGCGACTCCTTGAACTTCAGCTTGCCGCCGAGCAGCAGCATGGAGACGTCGGCCATCAGCGACAGGTTGGCCGAATAGCGGTTGAGCTTGCGGAAGTAGCGGCGGGTGTAATCGTCGCCCGGCGCGGCGCCGAAGCGCGAACCGGTCAGGCCGAACCAGAAGCTGCGCACCGCGTTGGAGATGGCGTAGCCGATGTGGCCGAACAGCGCGGTGTCGAAGGCGTCGAGGCGCTCGGAAGGATCGGCGATCTGCACCGCCTTCATTTCCTTCATCACCCACGGATGGCAGAGGATCGCGCCCTGGCCGAAGAT
>JAEXBT010000087.1 GCA_023393895.1 Pseudomonadota bacterium | reverse complement strand
CGTCCATGACCTGCTCGAGCGACTTCTGCTCGTCGCGCATCTTGCGGTAGATGCTCCACGGCGACTTGACCCGGCCGACCATCCGATGGCGGATGCCCTCCTTGGTCAGCCGCTGCGCCAGTTGCGCCTCGATCTGAATCATCGCCTCGCGCCGCACCAGCGGTTGCTCCTGGATGCGCTTGGACAGCGCCTCGGAGCGCCACGGATGCAACGCGGCGAACGACAGGTCCTGCAACTCGGTCTTGACCACGTTCATGCCCAGGCGCTGGGCGATCGGCGCGTAGATCTCGAGCGTCTCGCGCGCGATCCGCCGCCGCGCCTCGCCCCCCTGCGCCCCGAGCGTGCGCATGTTGTGCAGGCGGTCGGCCAGCTTGATCAGGATCACCCGCAGGTCACGCGACATCGCCAGCAGCATCTTGCGGAAGGATTCGGCGGCCGCCTCCTCGCGGTCGCGGAACTTCAGCTTGTCCAGCTTGGTGACGCCCTCGACCAGATCGGCGACCGTCTGCCCGAAGTCGTTCGCGATCGCCTCGGCGGTGAGTGGCGTGTCCTCCACGGTGTCGTGCAGGATCGCCGCGGCCAAGGTCTTGAAGTCCATCCCGACCTCGGCCAGCACCTGCGCCACCGCCACCGGGTGGGTGATGTAGGGCTCGCCGGACTTGCGCGTCTGGCCGGCGTGGGCGGCGGCACCCACCTGCCATGCGTGCACCAGCCGCGCACGCTCCTCCTCGCCCAGGTAATCGGCCGCGGCCAGCAGCGCCTCGACGTAATCCGGCAGCGCGTCCTCATGGCGCGCGCTGGCGGGTCGGTGGCCCTCGATGGCGGTGTTGGCAGGCATCGCCTGAGCCTAAGCGCTGGCAGCCATGCTGTGAAGGGGCTTCCCCGCGTCCGTGAAACGCGAAACCCCGCCGAAGCGGGGTTCCAGGGGAGTGCCGATGGCACCAATCCGCGCGATCAGTCGTCACCCTTCATGTCGTCGTCGGCAGCGACCATCTCGGCGGCGGCCCACTCCAGCGCCTCGCGCTCCTTGCGCTCCTTCTCGGCCTTCTCGACGGCGTCAATGTACGGCTCGTCGATGACCTCCGCGGCAATCTCGCGCAGCGCTAGCACGGTCGGCTTGTCGTCGTGCTCGCTGTTGTCCAGGCGGGCTTCCACGCCCTTGGCCAGCTGGCGCGCGCGCTTGGCGGCCAGCATGACCAGTTCGAAACGGTTGTCGACCACTTCCAGGCAGTCTTCTACGGTGATGCGGGCCATGTCGTCTCCGCGGCCACGGCCGCGCGGGTGAATTCGGAACCGGGCATTGTACGAGCCGGGCCGCCGCAAGGCAAGCGCCTGGCGCGGTTTTCCCTTTGCCGTCAGGGGCTTGCGGAGCCCTCTCGGCACTCGTCGGTGAGCAGCGCGGTGAGCAGCCGCGAGTAGCGCGCCACCTGACGGTCGCGACGCAACCGGCTGGCCGTGAACACCGCGCACATTTCCGCCACGGCCTCGTCGAAATCGTCGTTGACGATCAGGTAGTCGTATTCGCCGAAGTGGCTCATCTCGTCGCGGGCGGCGGCCAGGCGCCGCGCGATGGTCTCCTCGCTGTCCTGCGCGCGCTTGTGCATGCGCTCGTCCAGCGCGCCACGCGACGGCGGCAGGATGAAGATGCTGATCGCGTCCTTCACCTTGGCGCGTACCTGCCGCGCGCCCTGCCAGTCGATCTCCAGCAGCACGTCGCGGCCTGCGGCCAGCTGCGGCTCCACCGATTGCCGCGCCGTGCCCTTCCAGTCGCCGTGGACCAGCGCGTGCTCGAAGAAGTCCCCGGCCTCGATCATCCGCTGGAACTCCGCCGCATCGACGAAGTGATAGTGCTCGGCGTGGCGTTCGCCCGGTCGCGGCGCACGCGAGGTGAACGAGATCGACAGACTGATCTGCGGGTCGCGCGCCAGCACCTGGTTGACGATGCTCGACTTGCCGGCGCCCGACGGCGCGGAAACGATGTAGAGGGTGCCGCGCATGCGCATTCCGCCTGCCTCAAAGCAACGATGCTAAACGAAACCGCCGCCCGGGCTCATTCGATGTTCTGCACCTGCTCGCGGATCTGGTCGATCAGCACCTTCAGCTCCACCGCCGCGTTGCTGGTACGCGCATCCACCGACTTGGACCCGAGTGTGTTGGCCTCGCGATTGAACTCCTGCAGCAGGAAGTCCATCCGGCGGCCGACCGGCTCGCGCTGCCCGAGCACGCGGCGTGCCTCGGCGACATGGCTGGCAAGGCGGTCGAGTTCCTCGTCCACATCGAGCTTCTGCAGCCACAGCACCAGTTCCTGCTCGAGGCGGCCGGGATCGAGCTGGCCGGCCACGTCCTGCATCCGTGCCTCAAGCTTGGCGCGCTGGCCCTCGCGGATCGCCGGCACCAGCGTGCGCACCTCGGTGGCGATGCGTTCGATCCCGTCGATGCGCTCGGCGATCGCGGCCATCAGCTTGCCGCCCTCGCGCTCGCGGGCGGCGACGAAATCCGCCAGCGCGGCATCCAGCACCGCCAGTGCATCGTGCTGCAATGCCTCGGCATCGATGTCGCGCGCCTGCAGCACGCCGGGCAGCTGCAGCAGGGTGCCGAGATCCACCCGCAGCGCCGGCAGCGCGGCATCAAGCTGCTGAGCGATCTCCGACAGCCGCTCGACGTAGCCGGCGTTGAGCTGCATGCCCTCGCCAGCTTGGGCGCCGGCGACCCGCATCGTCACTTCCAGCTTGCCGCGCGAGACCTTCGCCGCGATCCGCTCGCGCAGCTGCGATTCCAGCATGCGCAGTTCGTCCGGCAGACGGAAGCCGATCTCGAGGAAACGATGGTTGACCGCGCGCATTTCGCAGGTCAGTCGGCCCGCCTCGGTGGAACCCTCGGCGCTGGCGAAGGCGGTCATGCTGCGGATGGACATGCGGCTCCGGGAATCGTTTCGGGAAACCCCGATGGTAAACTCGCCGGCCGTTTTCCCCCAAGGATTCCGCCATGCAGCGACCCAGCGGCCGTCAACCCGGCCAGATGCGCGAGGTGCGGATCGAACGCGGTTTCACCCGCCACGCGGAAGGTTCCGTGCTGGTTTCCTTCGGCGATACCCGCGTGCTGTGCACGGCGAGCGTCGACAGCAAGGTGCCGCCGTTCCTGCGCGGCAAGGGCGAGGGCTGGGTCACCGCCGAGTACGGCATGCTGCCGCGCGCCACCCATACCC
>JAEXBT010000074.1 GCA_023393895.1 Pseudomonadota bacterium | reverse complement strand
ACCCAGACCTACCAAGCCGGCGCGCTCGACGTGAGGACCAAGGAACTGTGCGGGCTGGTGGCTTCGATGGTGCTGCGCTGCGACGACTGCATCAGCTACCACGTGGCCCAGTGCCGCGAGGCCGGGGTCACCCGCGACGAGATGTTCGAGGCCTTCTCGGTGGGGCTCGTGGTCGGTGGCAGCATCGTCATCCCGCACCTGCGCCGCGCGGTCGATTTCCTCGATCGGCTTGAGGCCGGCGATGCCGCATCGCCCGAGGCACATGCGCACGACTGAGTCGGCATCCGACCATGGGCCAATGTCCGGTCTCGCCGTACGCGGCATAATAGGCGGCTTGATTCGACACCCATGCCGGCCCCGCGCCGGCCCGACCGCAGGAACCCCCGCATGACCCACACCATCACCGTGATCCGCGGCGACGGCATTGGCCCGGAAATCATGGCCGCCACGCTGCACGTCCTCGACAAGATGAACCTCGGCCTGAAGTACGAGGAGGCGGATGCCGGGCTGGTGGCGCTGGAAAAGCACGGCGAGCTGCTGCCGAAGGCCACGCTCGACTCCATCGCGAAGAACAGGGTGGCGCTGAAGTCGCCGCTGACCACGCCGGTGGGCGAGGGCTTTTCCTCGATCAACGTGCAGCTGCGTCGCCACTTCGACCTGTACGCCAACGTGCGTCCGGCCAAGAGCTTCCCCAACACCAAGTCGCGCTTCCCGAGCGGCGTGGACCTGATCACCGTGCGCGAGAACACCGAAGGCGCGTATTCGGGTGAAGGCCAGCAGGTCAGCGAGGACGGCGAGACCGCGACCCTGATCCAGAAGATCACCCACAAGGGTTCCGAGCGCATCGTGCGCTACGCCTTCGAGCTGGCGAAGAACACCGGCCGCAGGAAGGTGACGGTGGTGCACAAGGCCAACATCCTGAAGTCCACCAGCGGCCTGTTCCTGAAGACCGCGCGCGAAGTCGCCGCGCAGTATCCGGACATCGAGTGCAACGAGATGATCGTGGACAACACCTGCATGCAGCTGGTGATGAAGCCCGAGCAGTTCGACGTGATCGTGACGACCAACCTGTTCGGCGACATCATCTCCGACCTCTGCGCCGGCCTGGTCGGCGGCTTGGGCCTCGCGCCCGGCGCCAACATCGGCGAGAACGCGGCGATCTTCGAGGCCGTGCACGGCTCGGCGCCGGATATCGCCGGCAAGGGCATCGCCAATCCCTGCGCGCTGCTGCTGGGCGCGGGCCAGATGCTCGACCACCTCGGCATGCCGCAGGAAGGCGAGCGCCTGCGCAAGGCGATCGTGGACACGCTCGAGGCGAAGGACAGCCTGACGCCGGACCTCGGTGGCAGCGGCAACACGATGGGCTTTGCCGAGGCGATCGCCTCACGCCTCTGAGTCACGCGAGGTCGCGAAGGAACTCGGATACCGGAAGGGCGCCTGCGGGTGCCCTTCTTCGTATCGATGCGGTGCGATGGCGAGGCCCCGTGGAATGTCGCGCATCCCCTCGGCATCAAGGGGTTCCCCGCCGCGTCATCAACCGCGTGTACAGCCGATGGTGCGAAAGGGGGGACTCGAACCCCCACGCCTTGCGGCACTGGAACCTAAATCCAGGGCGTCTACCAATTCCGCCACTTTCGCGATGCCCGAACACCGGCGCGACATGATGCCAAAAAGAAAAGCCCGGCACGCGGCCGGGCTTCTCGGGTTTGGTGGGCCGTCAAGGATTCGAACCTTGGACCTACTGATTAAGAGTCAGCTGCTCTACCAACTGAGCTAACGGCCCGAGCCGGAAATTGTAATGGAGCGACAGGCTCCATCGCAACACCGAAAGATGGGGTGGCTGAGGGGATTCGAACCCCCGACCACTGGAATCACAATCCAGTACTCTAACCAACTGAGCTACAGCCACCATTGAAGCGTCGCCTTCGATCCACCGGAGGCTGGCGCGCCCGGCAGGAATCGAACCTGCAACCACCGGCTTAGAAGGCCGGTGCTCTATCCGATTGAGCTACGGGCGCCCGGTTCGGATGTCGCATCGCCGCGCCGGGCAGGTCGGCGGATGGTCGGGGTAGAGGGATTCGAACCCCCGACATCCTGCTCCCAAAGCAGGCGCGCTACCAGACTGCGCTATACCCCGCCGGATTGCCGGTTACTGCCGTCGCATCGCGCCGATGCCACGAAGGCCGTGCATTGTCGGGTGCCGCCCGGGCGCTGTCAAACGGCGTGATCGCGTGGCTGGCGCGGCTGCCGGAAATCCGCCAAACTAGCGCGTTCGGCTCCGGCCCTGCGCCGGCGCGACCAGACAATCAATGATCAGGACCACCGGCAAACAGGTGGCAGGAGTTCTTATGCAGGTTTCGATCGAATCCACTGGCGACCTCGGCCGTCGCGTGGTGTTCCGCGTTCCGTCCGCCGACCTCGACAACCGCGTCGGCAGCCGCCTGCGCGAGATCGCGCGCGATGCCCGCATCAAGGGCTTCCGCCCGGGCAAGGTGCCGACCAGCGTGATCGAGAAGCGCTTCGGTCCGCAGGTGCGCGCGGAGATCCTCGACGGCCTGCTGCGCGAGGGCTTCGGCAACGCGCTGAAGGAGGAAACCTTCCAGATCGCCGGCAGCCCGCGCATCGAGCCTTCCGACGAGGCCGCGGGCGAGGGCGAACTCGCCTACGTCGCCGATTTCGAGGTGGTGCCGGAGTTCGGGGAGATCGAGCTGGGCAAGCTCAACGTCACCCGCCACACCTCCGCGGTGGAGGATGCCGACATCGACCGCATGATCGAGAACCTGCGCGAGCAGCGCCGCAGCTGGTCGCCGGTTGAGCGCGCGGCGAAGGAAGGTGACCTCGTCGATGTCGAGATGTGGACCGAGGCCGAGGGCCAGCGTCTGCCGGCCGAAGGCAGCGAGCGCGGTTCGACGGTGATCGGCAGTGGCGCGCTGTTCCCGGCCATCGAGTCGGAACTGGCCGGCATGAAGACGGGCGAAGAGAAGACCGCCAGCGTCGAGTTCCCGGCGCAGTGGCCGGTGGCCGCGCTGGCCGGCAAGACCGCCAACGTCCACCTGAAGGCCGTGCAGGTCGCCGAGCCGCAACTGCCCGAGGTCAACCACGCGTTCATCCGCAGCTTCGGCGTGAAGAGCGGCGAAGCGGAGCAGTTCCGCAACGAGATCCGCAGCAACCAGGAGCGCGAGCTCAAGGGCGCGCTGATGTACCGGCTGCGCCGCGCGGTGGGCGAGGAGATCATCGCCAACTACGGCCAGATCACCATGCCGCCGAAGCTGGTCGAGCAGGAAGCCCAAGCGCTCGCAGAAGCCGCCATGCAGCAGGCGCGCGAGCAGGGTCAGCAGCTGAACGTGCAGCCCGCCCAGTACATGGACGCCGCGGGCAAGCGCGTGCTGATCGCCCTGTTCACCGGCGAGGTCGCCCGCCGCAACAAGCTGCAGCTCGACCGCGGCCGGCTGATGGAGACGATGCAGCTGATCGCCTCCACCTACGAGGAGCCGGACCAGGTCATTGAGTTGTATCCCAACGACCCCCAACTCCTGCAGGGACTGCAGAATCGCGTGATGGAAGAGCAGGTGACCGACTGGATCGCCGAGCAGGCCCAGCACACCGAGCAGCCGCTTCCCTTCCAGGACGCCATCCGCCCCGAGTGACGGCGACCCCAATCCCCGGAGCCTGAATGAACAGCCTCGAGACGAAAGCCCTGAACCTGGTGCCGATGGTGGTCGAACAGACCAGCCGTGGCGAGCGCGCCTATGACATCTACTCGCGCCTGCTGAAGGAGCGCCTGATCTTCATGGTCGGCCCGATCGACGACCACATGGCCAACGTCATCGTCGCCCAGCTGCTGTTCCTGGAGGCGGAGAACCCGGAGAAGGAGATCAGCATCTACATCAACTCCCCGGGCGGCGTCGTCACCTCGGGGCTGGCGATCTACGACACGATGCAGTTCATCAAGCCGGACGTGTCGACCACCTGCATCGGGCAGGCCGCGTCGATGGGCGCGCTGCTGCTCGCTGCCGGCGCGCCGGGCAAGCGTTATGCGCTGCCCAACAGCCGGGTGATGATCCACCAGCCGCTCGGTGGCGCCCAAGGCCAGGCGACCGACATTGACATCCAGGCGCGCGAGATTCTCGCGCTGCGCCAGCGCCTGAACGAGATCCTGGCCAAGCACACCGGCCAGTCGCTGGAAACCATTGCCCGCGACACCGAACGCGACAACTTCAAGTCGGCCGAAGCCGCCCGCGATTACGGCCTCGTCGACCGGGTGATCGAGCGCCGGCCGGAAGACTCGATCCAGCCGAACTGATCGCGAAAATCGCTGTCCAATGAAAGGCCCGGCCCCGCGCCGGGCCTGTGCTATGCTCGGGTCAAAGGCCCGTTTAACGAAGCCTTCACGCTAGTTGCAACACGGAAACCACGATGACCGAAGACCGCCGCTCCGGCGACAGCGCCAAGATCCTGTACTGCTCCTTCTGCGGGAAGAGCCAGCACGAGGTCCGCAAGCTGATTGCGGGCCCGAGCGTGTTCATCTGCGACGAGTGCGTGGATCTGTGCAACGACATCATCCGCGAGGAGCTGACCGAAAAGTCGCAGACCGCGCGCAGCGCGCTGCCCAAGCCGAAGGAGATCCTCGAGGTCCTCGACCAGTACGTGATCGGCCAGCAGCGTGCCAAGAAGACGCTCGCGGTCGCGGTCTACAACCACTACAAGCGCATCGAGAGCCGGCAGAAGTCGGACGAGGTGGAGCTGGCCAAGTCCAACATCCTGCTGGTCGGGCCGACCGGCTCGGGCAAGACACTGCTGGCCGAGACGCTGGCGCGTCTGCTCAACGTGCCGTTCACCATGGCCGATGCGACCACGCTGACCGAGGCCGGCTATGTCGGCGAGGACGTCGAGAACATCATCCAGAAGCTGCTGCAGAAGTGCGACTACGACGTCGACAAGGCGCAGCACGGCATCGTCTACATCGACGAGATCGACAAGATCTCGCGCAAGAGCGAGAACCCCTCGATCACCCGTGATGTCTCCGGCGAAGGCGTGCAGCAGGCGCTGCTCAAGCTGATCGAGGGCACCGTCGCCAGCGTGCCGCCGCAGTGTGGCCGCAAGCACCCGCAGCAGGAATTCCTTCAGGTCGATACCCGCAACATCCTGTTCATCGTCGGTGGCGCGTTCGCGGGCCTGGACAAGATCATCCAGCAGCGCAGCACCGAGGCCGGCGGCATCGGCTTCAATGCCAAGGTGAAGTCGGCCGAGCGCAAGGCCGAGGTCGGCAAGGTGCTGGCCGATGTGGAGCCGGAAGACCTGATCAAGTTCGGCCTGATCCCCGAGTTCGTCGGTCGCCTGCCGGTGGTCGCCACGCTCGAGGAGCTGGACGAGGCTGCGCTGGTCTCGATCCTCACCGAGCCGAAGAACGCCATCACCAAGCAGTTCAAGAGGTTGTTCGACATGGAGGGCGTGGAGCTGGAGTTCCGCGCCGACGCGCTGTCGGCCATCGCCCGCAAGGCGCTCAAGCGCAAGACCGGCGCGCGCGGGCTGCGCACCATCGTCGAATCGGTGCTGCTCGACACCATGTACGACCTGCCATCGATGGAAAACGTCAGCAAGGTGGTGGTCGATGAGTCGGTCATCGAGCACAAGACCGAGCCCTACGTCATCTACGAGAATCCACCAGCCGATGCGGCGATGCCCAAGGCATCGGGTGAATGAAGTCGAACGCAACCCCGGCCCGCGCCGGGGTTTTCGTTTGTGGTGCTTGCGTCGAAGTGACGGCACCCCCATAACTGATCCCATGGATACGCCCCACGCACCATCCGGAGCCGAAGAATGACCGAACAGGAAAGCCTCATCCCCCGCGCCGTGCTGCCGGTGCTGCCGCTGCGCGACGTGGTGGTGTTCCCGCACATGGTGATCCCGCTGTTTGTCGGGCGTGACAAGTCGATCCGTGCGCTGGAGATGGCGATGGAGGCCGACAAGCGTATCGTGCTGGTCGCGCAGAAGTCCGCGGAGACCGATGATCCGGGCGCGGAGGACGTCTACGACGTTGGTG
>JAEXBT010000180.1 GCA_023393895.1 Pseudomonadota bacterium | reverse complement strand
CGGCGAGATCGACTACGCGCTGGTGGTGGATGGCGAGACCGCAGACCTCGCCTACGAGAAGACCATCGAGCGGATGCTGCGCCCGGATTCCACCGAGGATGAGTTCCGCAACGAGCTGGCCACGCTGACGCTCGGTTCCGGTGCCGCCGGCATGGTGCTGGCGCGCGCCGATCTGCACCCGGATGCGCCGCGCTACAAGGGCGGCGTCACCCGTTCCGCCACCGAGTGGAACACCCTGTGCCGTGGCAATCTGGACCGCATGGTGACCGACACCAAGCAGCTGCTGATCCAGGGCATGCAGCTCGCCGGCAAGACCTTCGCCGCCGCCAAGCAGGCGATGGGCTGGGCGGTGCACGAGATCGACCAGTTCGTGGTCCACCAGATCAGCAAGGTCCACACCCAGACGCTGATCCAGAACTTCGGCATCGACCCGAAGAAGGTGATGACGATCTTCGGCGAACACGGCAACATCGGGCCGGCCTCGGTGCCGATCGTGCTGTCGAAGCTCAAGCAGGCCGGGCGTTTGAAGAAGGGCGATCGTGTCGCCTTGCTCGGAATCGGCTCCGGCCTGATCTGCACGATGTCGGTTGTGGTCTGGTAATGACCATGCGCGCCTCGGCGCAGACGCGTTTTCCGGACTATCCGTTCGAACCCCAGCGCTTTGACGTCCGCCCGGGCATCGCCATGTCCTATCTGGACGAGGGGCCGCGCGATGGCGAAGTCGTGCTCATGCTGCACGGCAACCCGTCGTGGAGCTTCTACTGGCGGCATCTGGTCAACGGCCTGAAGAACCGCTACCGCTGCATCGTGCCGGACCACATCGGCATGGGGCTGAGCGACAAGCCCGGCGATGCTGCCGATGCCTCCCCGCGCTACGACTACACGCTGCAATCGCGGATCGACGATGTCGAGGCGTTGCTGCGCCACCTCGGCATCGATGGCCCGCTGACGCTGGCCGTGCACGACTGGGGCGGGATGATCGGCTTCGGCTGGGCGCTGCGCGATCCCGCGCGCGTGCGCCGGCTCGTCATCACCAATTCCGCCTCGTTCCCGCTGCCGGCGGCCAAGCCGATGCCGTGGCAGATTGCGATGGGCCGGCATTCGCGGCTGGGTGGCTGGCTGATCCGCCGCTTCAACCTGTTCGCGCGCGGCGCCGCGGCGTTCGGCACGCGTCGTGCGCTGCCGGGCGAAGTGAAGCACGCCTACAGCGGAGTCTACGACGGCTGGACGAATGCGATCGCCACGCTGCGCTTCATGCAGGACATTCCGCTGAACACGAAAGACCGCGCCTGGCCGCTGCTGGAAGCCGCCGAGGCGGCACTGCCCGGCTACGCAGATCGCCCCGCCTTCATCGGCTGGGGCTTGCGTGACTTCGTCTTCGACCGCCACTTCCTTGAGGGCTTCCGCCGCGCCCTGCCGGATGCCGAGGTGCATGCGTTCGAGGATGCCGCGCACTACGTGCTCGAGGACAGGCACGAGGTACTGGTGCCGGCGATTCGTCGTTTCCTGGACGCTCATCCGCTGGATGCCGCGCGCGCTTGACCGCAGTCAAGCCGTCGGGGGCGCGGGCTTGCCAGCATGACGCGCATCCCCCGACGGAGCGCACGCATGTCCCATGACATCGTCATCATCGGCGCCGGCCCGGCCGGTCTGTGTTTCGCCCGCGCGCTGGCCGGCAATGGCCTGCGCATCGCCGTGGTCGAGCAGCAACCCGAGACCGTACTGGCCAACCCGCCCGATGATGGCCGGGAAATCGCGCTGACCCATCGCTCCCACCGGCTGCTGCGGGAACTGGGGCTGTGGCCGCTGATCGCCGAAACCGACATCGGACTGCTGCGCGACGCCCAGGTGCTCGATGGCGAAGACCGCGAAGGGCTGCTGTTCCGTCACACCGAGACCGGGCAGGACCCGCTGGGTTGGCTGGTGTCGAACTTCGCCCTCCGTCGTGCGGCGTGGCAGGCGGTGCAGGCCGATACGGGGGTCGAGGTGCTGGCGGGCTGCAAGGTCGCCGGTGTGGCCACGGATGCCGCCGGCGCCCGTGTGCAACTGGACGATGGCCGGACGCTGGCCGCGAAGCTCATCGTGGCCGCCGACAGCCGTTTTTCGGAAAGCCGTCGGGCGCTTGGCATCCGCGCCGACCTGCATGACTTCGGCAAGACCATGCTGGTGGTGCGGATGCAGCACGAGGTGCCGCATGATGCCGTCGCCTGGGAGTGGTTCGGCTACGGGCAGACGCTGGCGCTGCTGCCGCTGCACGATGGGAACACCTCCTCGGTGGTGCTGACCCTGCCGCGTGCCGGGATCGACCGGTTGCTGGAGATGGATGGGGCCGCGTTCGATGCCGCGATCACCGCACGCTTCGATCATCGCCTGGGCGCGATGCGGCGGGTCGGGCCGGCGGTGCCTTATCCGCTGGTCGCGGTCTATCCCGATCGCTTCCACGCCGAGCGTTTCGCTTTGATCGGCGATGCCGCGGTGGGCATGCACCCGGTGACCGCGCATGGCTTCAACTTCGGGTTGCTGTCGGTGGAATCGCTTTCGCGGCACATCCTGGGCGCGATGAAGCGCGGCGAGCCGTTCTGGAGCCGATCGCTGCTGGCGGACTACGACGTGGAACATCGCGCGGCCACCCGCCCGCTGCACCTGGCCACGCGGCTTGTGGCCGGGCTCTATACCGATGACCGCACGCCGGCGCGTCTGGCACGCAAGCTGGCGCTCAACGCGGGCCGGGCTGCGAAACCGTTCCGCAGGCTGGTGATGCATGGACTCACCCAGCCCGACGACGGGATGCCGTTCGAGCGCGTGCGCAAACTGGCGATGCGGCTGCGGCCGCACTGAAACGGAGCGCGCGGGCTGCGACAATGGCGGCATGGAGCCGCAGCACAACATCGCCGACAGCCTGCGCCAGCGCGCGCGCGAGGCACCCGACCGCATCGCCATGCGCTGCTCGGGCGGTGGCCGCTACGACATCGCCCTGACCTACGGCGAACTGGATGCCCGCAGCGATGCGATCGCGGCCGGGCTGCGTTCGCGCGGAATCGGCCGCGGCACGCGGACCGTGGTGATGGTGCGCCCGACGCCGGAGTTCTTCCTCGCGATGTTCGCGCTGTTCAAGCTCGGCGCGGTACCGGTGCTGGTGGATCCGGGCATCGACAGGCGCGCATTGAAGCAATGCCTCGCCGAGGCCGCGCCGGAGGCCTTCATCGGCATCCCGCTGGCGATGCTGGCGAAGGCACTCCTGGGGTGGGCGAAGTCCGCGCGCCTCCGCATCACCACCGGCGCGCGCGCGTTCCTTGCCGACACCACGCTGGCCGCGATCGAGCGCGCAGGCGCGCAGGCACCGCGCGATTTCGATACGACGGGAGGTGACGACATCGCCGCGATCCTGTTCACCAGCGGCTCCACCGGCGTGCCGAAGGGCGTGGTCTACCGGCATCGCCATTTCATCGCACAGATTGCCATGCTGCGCGATGCGTTCGGCATCGAACCCGGCGGCGTGGACCTGCCGACCTTCCCGCCGTTCGCATTGTTCGATCCGGCGCTGGGGCTGACTTCGATCATCCCCGACATGGACCCGACGCGCCCGGCCAGCGCCGACCCGCGCAAGCTGCACGCGGCGATCCGCCGCTTTGGCGTCACCCAGCTGTTCGGCTCGCCGGCATTGATGCGCGTGCTGGCCGAACATGGCGAACCACTGCCCGGCGTGATGCGGGCGACCAGCGCGGGCGCGCCGGTGCCGCCCGAGGTGGTGGCGAAGATGCTCGCGTTGTTGCCCGAGTGCGCGCAGCTGTGGACGCCCTATGGCGCCACCGAGTGCCTGCCGGTGGCGGTGATCGAGGGACGCGAGCTGCTGACCCTGCGCGAACGCACCGAATCGGGCGCCGGCACCTGCGTCGGCCGGCCGGTGCCCGGCAACGACGTGCGCATCATCGCGATCAGCGACGCGGCGATCGGCGAATGGGCCGAAGCGCGCGAGGTGCCGCGCGGCATCGTCGGCGAGATCACCGTGGCCGGACCCAGCGCCACCGATGCGTACTTCAACCGCGATGCACAAACCCGGCTGTCGAAGATCCGGGAGCCGCTCGCCGATGGCAGCGAACGCATCGTCCACCGGATGGGCGATCTCGGCTACCTCGACGGCGAAGGCCGGCTGTGGTTCTGCGGGCGCAAGTCGCAACGGGTGGTGGTGGACGAGGTCACCACCCTGTGCACCGAGCAGGTCGAGCCGGTGTTCAACACCCATGGCGATGTCGCACGCACCGCGCTGGTCGGCGTCCCGCGCGCGGGCGGTGCCGAGCCGGTGCTGTGCGTGGAGCTGCGACAGGGCGTGGCGAAGGGCGAGTGGCCGCGCATCGTCGATGAACTGCGGTTGCTCGCCGATGGCCGGGTGCATACGGCGAAGGTGGAGCGCTTCCTGCACCATCCGCAGGCGTTCCCGGTCGACATCCGCCACAACGCCAAGATCGGGCGCGAGAAACTGGCCGAATGGGCAGCGACACAACCTGCAGGGATATCCGCATGAGGCTACTGGTCACGGGCGGCGGCGGATTCCTCGGGCAGAAACTGTGCGAGGGGCTGCGCGCGCGTGGGCATGAGGTCGTCAGTTTCAACCGCGGCCGCTACGACGCACTCGACGCGATGGGCGTGATGCAGGTGCAGGGCGACCTGGCTGATCGCCACGCCGTCATCGCCGCTGCCGAAGGCTGCGAGGCGATCTTCCACAACGCCGCCAAGGCCGGGGCGTGGGGCAGCTACGACTCCTATCACCGCGCGAACGTGATGGGCACCGGCAACGTGCTTGCCGCCTGCCGCGCGCATGGCATCGAGCGGCTGGTCCATACCTCCACGCCGAGCGTCACCCATCGCGCGACGCATCCGGTCGAAGCGGGCACTGCCGATGACGTGCCCTATGGCGATGACCTCAAAGCACCGTATGCGGCGACCAAGCAGATCGCGGAAAAGATCGTGCTGGCCGCGAACGACGACACGCTCGCCACCGTCGCCTTGCGTCCGCGGCTGATCTGGGGCCCGGGCGACAACCAGCTGCTGCCGCGATTGGTGGAACGCGCGAAGGCGGGACGGTTGGCCCTGGTCGGCGACGGCTGCAACCTCGTCGACACCACCTACATCGACAACGCCGCGCAGGCGCATTTCGACGCCTTCGATCACCTCGCCATCGGCAGCGCCTGTGCCGGACGCGCCTACTTCATCAGCAATGGCGAGCCCCGCACCATGCAGGCCACGATCAACGCCCTGCTGCGAGCCGCCGGCGCACCGGAAGTGCATCGGCATATTCCCTTCAGCGTCGCCTATGCGATCGGCGCGCTGGCCGAACGCACATGGCCCCTGCTGCGGCTGAGCGGCGAGCCACCGATGACGCGCTTCCTCGCCGAGCAACTCGCCACCACCCACTGGTACAGCATGGAACCGGCGCGACGCGATTTCGGCTACGTGCCGCGGGTGACGATGGACGAAGGGTTGCGTCGCGTGAGCGAGGCCTGGGCCCGCGACCGCTAGAATGCCGCGATGAACGCGTCCCTGCCTTTCAACTGGAAAATCCCGGCCGGCCGTGCGCTGGAAGCGGCGCTCAACCGCGCACTGGCGCTGGACGAGGACACCCGCGCAGGCCTTGCCGCGCTGGATGGCCGCAGCGTGGCACTGACCATGCAGTCGCCGCCGCTGGCGCTGCGGGTGACCGTGGCGCGTGATGTGCTCGAGGTCGGACCGGTGGGTGATGCCGACCGCGCCGATCTTTCCGTGCATGCCACGCTGGGCGGGCTGCTGCGGCAGCCGCCGGTGCTCCGGCGCGATGATGCGCCGCCGGTCGGGCAGTTGCGCATCGAGGGCGATGCCGAGCTGGCGCGGCGCCTGCAGCGGATGGCCGAGCGCTTCGACCCCGACTGGACACGGCCGCTGACCGCGGTGTTCGGCGACGTGCTGGGCATGCAGTTCGCCAATGGCATCGCCTTCGCCTTGCGCAACGCGAAGAGCGCTGGCCAGGAATTCGCCGGCAGCGCTGCCGACTACCTGACTGAGGAGTCGCGCGACGTGCTCGGCCGCGGTGAGCTCGATGCCTTCCACGACGATGTCGATGCGATCCGCGACGATGTCGAACGCCTGGCCGCACGCGTCGCACGGCTGCGGGGCGCGGCGTGAGGCGGGCAGCATGAAATCCGCACGCCGGGCCTGGCGCATCGGTCGCGTGCTGTTGCGCTACCGGCTCGACGCGCTGCTCGATGACACGCCCGCCGAGCGCTGGCTGAAGCTGGCGCGCCCGTTCGTGCCCAGCGCCTCGCGCGAGGTGCAGGCAATGCCGCGTGGCCAGCGCTTGCGCATGGCCCTGCAGGAACTCGGGCCGATCTTCGTCAAGTTCGGGCAGATCCTCTCGACTCGCCGCGACCTGGTCCCGCACGACATCGCCGAGGAGCTCGCGCTGCTGCAGGATCGCGTGCAGCCCTTCGACGGCGAGGTGGCACGCGGCATCGTCGAGGCCTCGCTCAGCCGCCCGGTGGCGGAGGCCTTCGCGCACTTCGACACCACGCCGCTGGCCTCCGCCTCGATCGCGCAGGTGCACGCGGCGGTGCTGGAAGACGGCCGCGAGGTGGTGGTGAAGGTACTGCGCCCGGGCATCGATCGTCAGATCGCCGGCGACATCGCCCTGCTCGGTGACATCGCCAGCGTGGTCGAGCGCACGCATCCCAATGCTGACAAGATTCGCCCGCGCGAGGTGGTGGCGGAGATCGAATCGACGCTCGCTGCCGAACTCGACCTGCAGCGCGAGGCGGGCAATGCCAGCGTGTTGCGGCGCAACTGGTTGGGCAGCCCGGATCTCTACGTGCCGGAGGTGGTCTGGTCGCACAGCGCCGATCGGATGATGACGATGGAGCGCGTGCGTGGCATCCCCAGCGACGACATCGCTGCGCTGGATGCCGCCGGCATCGACCGCCATGCACTGGCAGCCAAGGGCGTGCGCGTGTTCTACGAGCAGGTGTTCCGCGACAACTTCTTCCACGCAGATGCGCATGCCGGCAACATCTGGGTCGATCCGGAACGCAAGCAGAACCCGCGTTTCATCGCGCTGGATTTCGGGATCATGGGCCAGCTCTCGCGCGAGGACCAGTACTACCTCGCCGAGAACTTCATGGCGATCTTCAATCGCGATTACCGCCGCATCGCCGAGCTGCACGTCGAGGCCGGCTGGATGCCCTCGCACGTGCGCATCGATGAGCTCGAAGCTGCCGCGCGCGGCATCTGCGAGCCTTACTTCACCCGGCCGCTGTCGGAGATCTCGCTGGCTGAGGTGCTGGCCAAGCTGTTCAGGATGGCGCAGCGCTATCAGCTCACCCTGCAGCCGCAGCTGATCCTGCTGCAGAAGACCCTGCTCAACATCGAGGGCGTCGGTCGCCTGCTTGATCCGAAGCTGGACATCTGGGCCGTGGCCAAGCCGGTGCTGGAGAAGATCCTGCTCGAGCGCTACAGCCCGAAGCGGCTGGTGGGCGAGTTCTCGCGTCGGTTGCCGGAACTGGTGACGCATGCGCCGGACATGCCGGGCCTGGTGCATGCGTGGCTGAAGCAGCAGGTGCACGGGCAGCACCAGATCCAGATGGAATCCCGCGATCTGCGCGTGCTCTCGCGCGACCTGCACATCATGCAGAAGCGGATGATTTCCGCGGTGCTGGGCGTGGGGCTGCTGATCGTGGCCAGCGTGCTGTACGGGCTGGAGGCGGGTGGGCCACGCATTGCCGGCATCCCGGTGGCGACATGGGTGGCCGGGCTCGGCGGGTTGTGGGCACTGGTGGCCGCATGGCCACGCCGGCGCAGCGATCGCCCCAAGCATCGCTGAAGCTGGCCTAGGCATACTCGCGTCAACGACATCCACGCACGGGCGTTGGCTGTCATTGACGGGAGTGCTGCAGCATGAAGCCGATCCAGTTCGCCTATGTTTTCCTGTTCCTGCTGGTCACCGGCCTGTGGCTGCTGGCCCACGAGAGCTGGCCGCAGAGTTTTGGCTGGTTCGCGTTGCGCGGCCCGGTGGTGCAGTACACCGGCGTGCTCGCGATCATCGGCATGGCCGCGGCGATGTGGTTGTCCGCGCGTGGCCGCTGGCTGGAGCAACGCCTGCGCGGGCTGGACAAGATGTACCGGCTGCACAAGTGGCTGGGAATCAGCGTCCTCGTGGTGTCGATCCTGCACTGGTGGTGGGCCAAGGGAAGCAAGTGGATGGTCGGCTGGGGCTGGGTGGTGAGGCCGCCGCGGCATCCGCGACCGCCGCGCGAAGGTCTGGCCGGCTGGTTGCAGGAGCAACGTGGCCTGGCCGAAAGCCTGGGCGAGTGGGCGTTCTACGCGATGGTGGTGCTGCTCGTGCTGGCGCTCGCCAAGCGGTTCACCTACCACCTGTTTGCCAAGACCCATCGCCTGCTTGCAGTGGCCTGGCTGATATTTGTGTTCCATGCGGTGGTGCTGACCGATTTCGGCTACTGGATGCAACCGCTTGGCGTGCTGCTGGCGCTGGCGCTGGTGGTCGGAGCGTGGGTGGCGCTGCTGTCGCTGTTCCGGCGCATCGGTGCGTCGCGGAAGCGGCAGGGCACCGTCGTGTCGAAGGAGGTGTTTCCGGCACTCGGCGTGCTCGAGACGGTGATCCAGCTGCAGCCGGGTTGGCCCGGGCACACGGCGGGTCAGTTCGCCTTCGTCACCACGCAGCGCAGCGAGGGGCCGCATCCGTACACGATCGCCTCGGACTGGCATCCGGAGGAAGGTCGCATCACCTTCATCACCAAGGGCCTGGGCGACCACACGCGAGGCTTGCCCGAGCACCTGCACGAGGGTGACCCGGTGACCATCGAAGGCCCCTACGGGTGCTTCGATTTCGAGGATGGCAGGCCGCGGCAGATCTGGATCGGCGCCGGCATCGGCATCACCCCGTTCGTTGCGCGGCTCAAGCAACTCGAGCACAAGCCGCTGCATGAAGAAGTGGACCTGTTCCACGTCAGTGCAGACGAAGACATCCATGCGCTGGAGAAGCTGGCGGAGGACGCGCGCATCGCTGGCGTGCGCCTGCACGTGCTGATCAGCCCGCGCGACGGCTTGCTGGATGGCGCGCGCATCCGCGAACGGGTGCCGGAGTGGCGCCAGGCGAGCCTATGGTTCTGCGGGCCACCCCGCTTCGGTGATGCGCTGCGCCGCGACTTCGGTGCACAGGGCTTGCGAGATGCCGACTGGCACCAGGAGCTGTTCCAGATGCGTTGAGCAGTCGCTCAGGCGTCGTGCTGCATGATGAAGTCGCGCCATGGCGGCAGCGAATGCCTGCGCCGCCGATAGCCCAGGTAAATCGCCATCGTCAGGCCGAACAGCAAACCGGCCAGCACTGCCACCAGCAGCCCCATGAGCGGCGGCATGCCCTGCACGCGCTAGGCCAGCAGCCACATCATCGCGCCCCAGAGTGCGCCGAACCAGCTGCCCATCAGCACGAAGTTGTGCCAGAAACCGGCGAGTACGGGTGGCGGCAGCGCGATCCCTAGAGACCACAGCAGCCTGTGGATCGGCGGCCCGCGCTCACCCGCGGGCACGCCGGCCGCTTCCATCCGCGCAAGCGCCTTCTCGATCACCGCGGGACGTCGCGCCGTCCTCACGGCGTTGCTGCTTTCGCCGCGGACTTGCCTGCGTTGGCGAAATCACCTGCCACCGAAACGCTCAGCAGTGCAGGCTTGAGGTGCCGCTGGATTGCCGCATTGACACCGGTCACCTCGAGCGCCTTCAGCTTCTGCTCGAACTCGGCGCGTCGAAGCATCCTGCGGCCGAGGTACTGGTCGGAATTGAGCATCGAGGCGACCGTGCCGTCGCCGGCGCGGCCCTGCTGGCGCTGGGTGAGGATGCTCGACACGGCATCCTTCAGCTCCGCCTCGGTGATGCCTTCGCGCACGAACCGTTCCAGCTCCTCGCGCACCGCGGCCTCCATCCTCGCCATGTTCCCGGGTGCGGCAGTGCCCTGGATGCTGAAGCTGCCGGCATCGTCCCGGCCATCACGGCTGGAATCGGCGGACAGCCCGCTGCCGATGCCGTAGCTGAGGCCATCC
>JAEXBT010000237.1 GCA_023393895.1 Pseudomonadota bacterium | reverse complement strand
CTGCGCAGGCCATCCCGATGCCCGCCACGAACTGCCAGTCTCGGCCTTCACTGCCGACCCATCCGGGGAACTGCAGCATCCCCAGCGCGGCCAGCGCGCCGAACAGGAGCGGCGTGCCGAGCGCGAGACCCGCGGTGATGCCGGATTCACGGCGGTTTTCCCAGGCACGCTTTAGGTCGAGTTCGATGCCGGCGATGCACACGAAAATCATCACCGCCCACCACGCGATACCGTTGAGCGCGGTCACCACCTGCGGCGTGAACACGAACTGGTAGTAGCCCGGAAACCATTTGCCGAGCACGCCCGGCCCGAGCAGGATGCCGGCAACGATCTGTACCACCACCAGCGGGGCCCAGTAATCGGTACGACCGAGCCGCCAGATCAGGTACGGCAAGGCCGTGATCAGCGTCATGGCGATCAGGAACAGCTCGGTGGTGGTCATCGCGTGGGGCATGCGGGGTCAGACCGGGCGCGATAGGTGGCGGACGATTCCGGCCAGCAGCCTGCGGGGGGCAAAGCGCATCCCGAACACCTGCAGCCGGTTCATGGTTCCGTGCACCGCGACGCGCCGACCTTCCATGCAGGCCCGCCAAGCCGCTTCGCCCACCGTCTGTGCTTCGGGCATCGGGCGTCGGAAGAGATTCGAGCGCCGCGCATTGGCGCGCTGCTGGAAGCCGGTCGCCACCGGACCGGGGCAATAGGCGGTGACGGTAATCCCGCGGGGTGCAAGCTCCTCGGCTATGGCTTCACTCCAAAGCTGCAGATAGGCCTTGCTGCCGTGGTAGGTGGACAGCCACGGGCCGGGCGTGAAGGCGGCGATGGACGCGATGTTGAGGATGCGGCCCGCCCGTGTCTCCAGTTGCGGCAGCAAGCGCTTGGCAAGCACGGTGGGCGTCTCAATGTTGAGTCGAAGCATCGCGAGTTCATCATCGAGCGGCGTGTCGATGAACTCGCCGTAGACGCCGATGCCGGCGTTGTTGACCAGGCAATCGATGGCAAGACCGCGTCGTTCGACTTCGGCGCAAAGCGCCTGCGCTCCGCCCGGCAACGAGAGATCCTGTGCGATCACCTCGATGGCGATGCCGTAGCGCCGGCGCCATTCTTCCGCGAACGCATCAATCACGGCACTGCCGCGCGCGGTCAGCACGAGATCCCATCCGTCGCGCGCCGCGGACTCCGCGATCGCCTTGCCGATGCCACCGGACGCCCCGGTGACCAGCGCGGTCCTGCGCCGCGTGTTGGACTCGCTCATCGCCATGCTCAGAAGATCTCGCCAATGCAGCAGCGCAAGGAGCCGCCACCGGCCTCGATGGCATCCAGCGGGACCGAGCGCACCTCGAAGCCCGCAGCAGCCAGCGTCCGCACGCTTTCGGGCCGCAGCGTGGCATGGGCGGTGGCACTCATCCACACGCTGTCATCCGAAAGCGCGATGCAGTTGCCAGCGAAGGCGGCATGTTCCGCACCATCGCAGATCAGCGCGTGGGGGGCGTGGAAGGCTGCGATGGCCTCCGCCACCGCCGCATCGGCGAATCCCTGCGGGCAGATGACCGCCGCGCGTCCGGCCAGCACCGCCAGCACCACGTTGGTGTGGTACTCGCCGGGCGCGAGGTCGAACAGCAGCGACGCGCGCAGGCCGAGCGCCTCGTGCATGAGGCGCGCGCCTTCGGCATCGCAGCGCTCGGACAGGCCGATGTAGCCGAGCCCTCGCGCACGATCGACCACCAGCGCGCCGGTCAGCTCGCACGGATGCGGCTGCGTCGAAAGATCGATCGTTTCACGCGCCAACAGGTCGCCGAAGAATGCGCGGATGTCCCTCCGTCCCGCCTCGCGCTGGCGCACCGGATGGCGCATCCGGCCGATCACCACGCGTCCGGGCGCGGTCGCGAAGACGTTGTTCGGGAATACCGCATCGGGCGTGTCCGGGTCGCCGGCGAAGCAGATCGTCGGCACCACGGCGCTGATCGCGCGCTGGAGGTCGCGATGCTGCGCGGAGGCGAGGGCCGGGTCGAAAGCCTCGGCGGCTGCCATGTAGCGATTGTCCGCCGTCGATTGCGTGGCCTGCGCGAAGCCGTCAGGCGCCACGAGAAAGGCAGCTTGCGCGGTCGCTGGGCCGAAGTCCGGGGCGATCGTGCGGGCATGGGCAAAGAACGCGGCGGGATCACGGGTGATCATGCGTGCGCATCCGGCAATGCAGGCCGCCTGCCCGCGCGGTGGGAGGATGCCAGGGGCGGCGGGACGATCACTTCCACGCGATGCTCGTGCTGAAGACCAGCGCGCAGTGTAAGCGGCGTGCCACGGGGCGTCGCGTTGATGGTCGGCAAAAATCGACGGGGCAGCTTTCGCCACCCCGTCGGCCACAACTCATCGTTGTCAGGTCCAGCCGGATGCGCGGTCTATCGCCGCGCTTGGGCCGTGGCTCACTCGTCCTTGCCGGTCGTTGGCGTGGCCGGCTGGTTGGCCGCAAACCAGGCCCTGTACTCATCGGCGGAAAGTTCGCCATCGGCATTGGCGTCGGCCTCGCCAAAGACCTTGGCCAGGCTCGGCATCGACGCGGCCTCGCTCGCGTTCAGCGTGCCGTTGCCGTCCCCATCGAGATCGGCCCAGGTCTTCTCGCCATTCGATGCTGCGGCGGGTTGCGCGGGCGTGGCGGGCGTTGCCGGTTCTGCCTGTGTCGCCTCGCCGGTCGGTGGGGTGGCGGGCGTTGCCGGACTGGCCGGGGAGGCCGCCTGGCTCTCACGCGCCTGGTCGTGCGCGGTGTTCACTTGTCCAGCGGCGGCACCATCGGCTTGCGCGTTCGATGCGGGATCCTGCGCGAAGGCGAGCGGCGCCATCAGGGCGAGCGAAGCGGAAACAAGCAGGGTGCGGGTCTTGATTGCATGCGTCATGAAGTGACCTCTTGTCTTTCGTTCTTTGGGGGGATGAACGAACCCCGGAACGGCCGGGGCACGACGTCGGCTGGAAGGAATCACGTCTGCCAGCAACGACGCAGGCACCTTGCACGCGTGCGACTGAACATCACACACGTCGCAGACGTTAGGGAAACGTTGAATTAACCCATGCGTCCGCGAATCACGTTATGCGGAAAGATGAACGGGCGGCTGCCTGAACTATCGGCACGTGCTTCCCGCAGCTGCCCCGGCGGCCGGGGAGATCAGCGCTGCGCGTCGAGGAGCGGCGCGAGATCCGCCGCACTGCGAGGCCGCACCACGCGCGTGAGTTCGACGCCCTCGCGCAGCAGGATCAGGGTCGGCCACAGCTTGACGGTGAAACTGCGCCCCAGCCGGCGCCCGCGCCCATCCTCGATGCGGACATGGC
>JAEXBT010000215.1 GCA_023393895.1 Pseudomonadota bacterium | reverse complement strand
GCACGTTGGTGATCTGCCGCAAGGCCGGCACCAGGCTGATCATCGCCGTCATCACCGCCATGAAGCCACCGGCCGTCAGGTGGCCGAGCGCCGCCTCGCGACCAGCCACAACCAGCATCACCGCCAGGCCGAGCGCACCCATCGACTGAATCAGCATCGACAACATGCCGCGAGTGACCTCGACCTTCATCACCAGCTTGACGTTGCGCGCGGTCTGTCCGCCGTAACGCGCCATCTCTGTGGCATGCGCGCCATAGGCCTTCACTTCCTGCTGGGCGTGCAGTGCCTGGTCGGCGGTCTGCAGCATGTCGGCCGCGGACTGCTGGATCTCCTGGTTGAGGCGCCGGTAGCGCTTGCCGACCTTGCCCATCATCCACGCCATCAGCGGGCCCAGCACCAGCAGCACCAGCGACACCTTCCAGCTGTTCCAGAACATCACGCCAAGCAGTGCGATGACCTGCAGCACGCTGCTGACCACCGATTTCAGCGCGTCGACAGCGGCCTGTGAGACCTGGTCGGTGTCGGCACCGAGCCGGGTCAGCATCGAGGGCACGGTTTCCTGGTCGAAGCGCTCGCCGGGCGACCGCAGGTACTTCGACATCAGCTGCATGCGCAGGTCACGTGCGACGTTGCGGCCGCTGCGTGCGATCGCGTAGTCCGCCACGAGGCCGGCCAGCCCGCGCCCGAACAGCAACGCGACCATCGCCAACGGCAGCCACCAGGAGAACTGCTTGGCAACGAAGATGTCATCGACGATGTACTTCAGCACCTCCAGCACGGTGGCGCTCGCGGCCGCTTCCAGTGCCAGCGCCACTGCCGCCATCGCCAGCAGCCAGCGGTACGGCCGGGCGTAGCCCTGCAACCGTCGCCAAGTCTGGCGCGTGGAGGCTTCCTCGTTCATCCGCCTGCTGCGCGCGTGGGCGCGGCGGTGCGCTGCTCCGGCGCTGTCGCAATCATGATCTGCCGGAAACCGAGCTGGCCCAGTGCCTCGTAGGCGGTCACGACGGCCTGATGCGGGGTTCGAGCATCGGCACGCAGCAGGACAGGCCGGGCGCGATCCTCGCCGGCGATCTCGACGATGCTGCGCTTGAGCGATTCGGTATCGGTCCGCAGCACTTCGCGGTCAGCGACGAAATAGCGGCCATCGGCGTTCACGAGCACCGATAGAGGCTGCACCTGGGTCGGCGTCGGTTCGCCATCGGCGCGCGGCAGCTGCAGGCGCAGCACGGCACGGCTGTCGAAGGTGGTGGTGACGACGAAGAAGATGATCAGGCAGAGGATCACATCGATCATCGGGACCAGGTTGATCTCGGGCTCGTCATCCGCCCGGTGGTCGCGGATGCGCACGTCAGGCCCGTCCGCGCGCGTCCAGCACGTCGAGCAATTGCATCGCCTCGTGTTCCATCTCGACGATGTTGCCGGCGATGCGGCCCCGGAAGTAACGATGGGCCATCAGCGCCGGGATGGCCACGATCATGCCCATCGCCGTGCAGATCAGCGCCTTGCCGATGCCTCCCGCAAGCTGGTTCACGTCGCCGATGCCGTGGTCGAGGATGCCGAGGAACATCTGGATCATGCCGACGACGGTCCCGAACAGTCCCAGCAGCGGCCCCGCTGCGGCGATGGTGCCGAGGGTATTGAGGTACTTCTCCATGCGGTGCACCAGGTGGCGGCCGGTGTCCTCCACCCGCTCGCGAAGCGCCTCCCGGCTCTTGTGACGCGCGTCCAGCGCGGCAGCCAGCAGGGTGCCGAGCGGCGAAGTCGTGCGCAACGCATCGATGTGCTGCTGCTCGAGGTTGCCGCGCCGCGCCCACGTCCGCACCTCCTCCCCCAGCCCCGGCGGCAATACGGCGACGCGACGCAGGCTCCAGAACCGCTCAACGATGATGGCCAGCGCCACGAAAGACAGCATCAGCAGGGGGATCATCGGCCAGCCACCGGCCTTCACCAGTTCGATCATCAGGAGCCTTGCGCGGGATTCGTCCAACGGGTCGATAGGATAGCCCACGGCCGTCGGCCTGCCGCGCCACGGCATCCCAGAATCTGGCCCGACGCCCCCGCTCGGATTGCCAGTGGATGCCGTCGCGCCCGACCCGGACCCGCAGCGCGCCCGTGTCGCTGCTGGTCAGTGTCTGGGCCCCCACGTCCTTCCAGCGCGCCACGATCCCACTGCGCGGATGCCGGAATCGATTGGCGTAACCGGCCGAGACCAACGCCAGTCGCGCACCGGTCGCCGCCACGAATGCCGGAGAGGAAGAGCTCCCACTGCCGTGGTGCGGCACGGTCACCACATCGGCACGCAGGTCGGTGGCAGGCAAGCGCAGCAAGCGACTTTCGATGAGCTGGTCGATGTCGCCGGTCAGCAGGGCCGCGCCCTGCGCCGCTTCGACGCGGAGCACGCAGGTGGACTGGTTACGGAGGTAGGGGAAATCCGGCGTGGGATGCAGGAAGCGGAAGCGCACACCGTTCCACTGCCAGCCCTGCCTGGCGATGCAGGCAGCCACCGCGTCCAGCGGCGCCTCGGGGGGCGCCAGCGTGCGCGCCACCGGCAGCGCCATTGCCACTGCATCGCGCCCCCCGGCGTGGTCGGCATCGGCATGACTCAGCACCATGATGTCCAGGCGACGCAGGCCGAGCGCCCGCAATGCGGGCAGGACCGCACGCTCGCCGGCATCGAACCCGCCATCCGGTGAGGCGGGGCCCGCGTCGTAGAGAAGCGCATGATCGCGTGTACGCACCAGTATCGCCGTACCCTGCCCCACATCCACCTGCAGGATTTCGAACTCACCGTGCGCCGGACGCGGTGTCGCCGGCCACAGCAAGGGCAGCAGCAACAGTCCCGCCAGCGGCCGGCCCGGAACGCCGCGCGGCAGCAGCATCGCGAACACGCCCAGCATCGCCAGCGGTAGCGACCAGGCCGGTGATTCAGGAACCCCGGCCAGGGCGAGCCCCGACGCGGACATCCGCTCGAACAGGGGCCAGCTCAGATCGAATGCCGACACCGCCAGCGGCCATATCGGTGCGCCCCACCCTGCATGCAGCATCTCGGCAGCGGTGCCAACCAGCGACAGGGGCACCACCACGCAACTCCACCACGGCACCGCCACCAGATTGGCGATCGGGCCGGCCAGCGAAGCCTGGGCGAAGAAGGCAACCGCCAGCGGCAACAGGCCGAGGCTCGCCACGCCTTGCGCGGCCAGGAATTGCCGCAAGTGCCCGCTGCGCATCCCCTGCAGGCACCAGGCCAGCCATGCGACGCCGCCGAAGCTGAGCCAGAAGCCGGGGCGCAACACCGAGAGCGGCTCCATCGCCAGAACGACGATCAGCGCCGCTGCCACCGACTGGGCGACGCCAGTGTTCCGCCGCAGCAAGGCGGCACCGGCGACGAAAGCGATCATGAGCACGGTACGCAATGTCGGCAGCGAGGCACCGGTGGCCAGCAGGTAGCCGAACGCACCGAACGTGGCTGCAGCGGCCATGGCCGTGCGGCGCGGCACGCGAACACCCAGACCCGGAATCACCCGATAGATGCCCCAGGCGAACCCTGCCACCGCCAGCCCGACCAGTCCCACGTGGAAGCCCGAAATCGCGATGAGATGGGTCAGGCCGACTGCCCGCAGAATTTCCCAGTCCTGCTGCGACAACCCGCGCGTGTCCCCCAGCGCGAGGGCTGCGATGAAGCGGATCGATGGCGCATCAGTCGCGGCCAGCATCCGCGCCGACATTCGCTCCCGCCACGCGACGATGCCACCGGCGGACGCCAATCTGCGGGCGTCTTGCACCTGGCGCACATGCCCGGTGGCGCTGATGCCGTCGACCAGCATCTGCCGCTCGCCATCGAAACCACCCGGGTTGCGCAGGCCACGTGGAGCACGCAGTTTGACCCGCAGCTGCCAGCGTTCCCCCGCGTGCAACTGCCAGCGCGGGCCCGGCGTCTCCTGCCCGCGATAGGCGTCATACCAGGACAGTCGCAGCACGCGTCCGCTCAAGGGGGCATCCGCGTCGTCGACCCGCAGGTCGAAGCGGGTGCGCCTTTCCTCGTGGATCGGCAACGCAACGATGCGGCCGCTGATAGTGGCTTCCTGCAGCTCCAGTGCCCGTGGCAGTTGCTGCGACATCCGCCACGCGCCCTGCCCCATCAGCAATGCCGCGCCAAGTAGTGCCGCGCCAGCTACACGACCGAACCGTCGCCCCTGCGCGCAGGCGAGTCCACCGGCGATGGCCAGTCCCGCGATCACTATCGCCGGCGGCAACTGCGGCAATCGCGTCGCCAGCAGCATGGCGATCACGAAGGTGGCAGCGGTCGTGGGTGAAAACAGCGGCGTCCTTGCCGCATCGTCCATGTCAGACCTCGTCTATCGGCACTTCCCTGAGTTTGCCTTCGTGCAGCTCGAGCACGCGATCGAGCTGGCGTGCGAGCCTGCGGTCATGTGTCACCAGCACCAGGCTGGTGCGATGCTCCCGGTTGAGTCCGAGCATCAGTTCGAACACCGCGCCCGCTGTCTTGTCGTCCAGGTTTCCGGTCGGCTCGTCGCCAAGGACGCAGGCCGGCTGGTTTACCAGGGCGCGCGCCACCGCGGCGCGCTGGCGCTCGCCGCCGGACAGCTCGCCCGGCTTGTGGTCGATGCGGTGACCGAGCCCGACCTGCTCCAGCAGCGCCTTGGCGCGGGCGGCCGCCTCCCGGGTGTCCACCCCGCCCAGCATGACCGGCAGCATCACGTTCTCCAGCGCCGTGAATTCCGGCAACAGGTGGTGGAACTGGTAGACGAAGCCGAGCGCGCGATTGCGCAACTGGCCGCGGGCGGCATCCGACAGCGCGCTCATCTTCTGCCCGGTGACGTACACCTCGCCAGCCGTGGGCGTGTCGAGGCCGCCCAGCAGATGCAACAGCGTGCTCTTGCCCGCGCCGGAGGCGCCGATGATCGCGACCGTTTCGCCCGACCTGACGGTGAGGTCCAGTCCATCGAATACCGGCGTGCGCAGCTTGCCTTCGGCATAGGTCTTGCCGAGCTGCTCGGCGCGGATGACTTCGCCCTGCACCATCGTCGCGTCCGTGACCTCACTCATAGCGCAGTGCCTCCGCAGGCGCGGTGCGTGCCGCGCGCCAGGCCGGATACAGGGTGGCGAGGAAGGCCATCGCCAGCGCCACGCAGGCGATGATGATGACGTTGTCTGCCCTGAGCTCGGTGGGCAGGCCGGTGATGTAGTAGACGTCCTCCGGCAACAACTGCACGCCGAGGATGCGCTCGATCACCCCGAGGATGCGCTCGAGGTTGACCGTCAGCAGGATGCCGCCGATCACTCCGGCCACGGTGCCGATCACGCCGATCAGCGTGCCCTGCACCATGAAGGTCTGCATGACCTGTGCCGGCGTCACCCCGAGCGTGCGCTGGATGGCGATGTCGGCCTGCTTGTCGGTCACCAGCATCACCTGCGAGGACACCAGGTTGAAGGCGCCCATCGCGATGATCAGCGAGAGCAGGATGCCCATCACCGTCTTTTCCATCTTCAGCGCGCGGAACATGTTGGCGTTCTCGTACATCCAGTCGCTGACGCGATAGGGGCCGCGCAGCTTCAGCGCGAGATCGGTGGCGACCTCGCCCGCCTCGTCCATGTCCTTCATCTTCATCCGCACGCCGGTGACCGCATCGCCCATTCGCAGCACACGCTGCAGGTCGTGCATGTTCACCAGCGCTAGGCCCTTGTCGTATTCGTTGTAGCCGGCCTCGAAGATGCCGGACACGGTGAAGCGCTTGGTCTGTGGCACCGCGCCGACTGGCGTGGCGCTGATCTTGGAGGTCATGACCACCACGCTGTCGCCCACGCCAACATCGAGCCACGCCGCGAGTTCGCGCCCGAGCACGATGTTGAAACCGCCCTCGCCCAGCGAATCCAGCCGCCCCAGCTTCATCTTGTCGGCGATCACCGAGACCTTGGCCTCCTGCGCCGGATCGATGCCGCGGATCATCGCCGGCTGCTCACGCGGGCCCTGGATCAGGCCCTGGGTGTCGATGTAGGGCGTGGCGCCGGCGACGCGTGGATCGGCCTGCGACAGTTCCAGGGCGTCGCGCCAGTTCTCCATCGGGGCGCCATCGGCGCTGATGGTGGCGTGGGCAACCATCTGCAGCATGCGGTCGCGGATCTCGCGCTGGAAACCGCCCATCACCGCCAGCGTGGTGATCAGCACGGCCACGCCGAGCGCGATGCCGAGGATCGAGGCCATCGAGATGAAGGAGATGAAGCCGTTGCGGCGCTTGGCACGCAGGTAGCGCAGGCCGATGGCGATGGGAAGCGGTTTGAACATCGGTCAGGTCGTCAGGGTCAGCGGGCTATGTTGCCATCCCCACCGCCGGCGAGACAGCCGCCGTGATCGGCGTGGCCAGTCTCAGTTCACGCCGCGGAGCGGGAGGCAGGGTATCGGGCCAGAATGACAGTGCCCGCGTGAGGCGACGGTCGCCTTCACGCCACTGCACGAAGGCCAGCGGCCCACGCCAGCGCAGCTGCCATTCCGGGCGGATGACGCCATCAACCTCAAGCGGCCCATCGGCGCGCACGATCAAGGTGATCGCACCCCGCCGCCGGTAGCCATGCCACTGGCGAAACGCCACGATGCCGGCGATCAGCGCCAGTGGCCAGGCCTGCGGCCGTGGCAGCGCCGAGTGCACCAGGGAAATCGGCGCGAGCAGGACCAGCCCAGCCAGCCAGCTGGCCACCCAGCGCGAGGGCCGCCACTCAATGCGGCAGCTCGCGGATGCGCTGGACAATCGATGCGATTTCGACATCGGCGACATCCTCGTAGCCCATGAACCACCGCCACAGCTTGTCGTCTTCGCAATCCAAGAGCCGTAGGAAAACCGCCCGCTCGGCTTCGGAGTCACTCGTCCAGCAGCGGCCGAGATAGCGCTCGAACAGCTGGTCGAGTTCGCGCATGCCGCGCCGGCAGCGCCAGCGGATGCGCCTGAGTTCGGGGGATTCGTCCTTGTCCATGCGGAAACGGCACCCGAAGGTGCCGTCCGGTCACATCGTGCGAGCCAGCATGAGCTGCTTGATCTCGCCAATCGCCTTGGCCGGATTCAGGCCCTTGGGACAGGTCCGCGCGCAGTTCATGATGGTGTGGCAGCGATACAGCTTGAACGGATCCTCGAGGTCATCGAGTCGGTCGCCGGTATCCTCGTCGCGCGAGTCGACGATCCAGCGATAGGCCTGCAGCAGGATGGCAGGACCGAGGTAACGGTCGCCGTTCCACCAGTAGCTGGGGCAGCTGGTGCTGCAGCAGGCGCAGAGGATGCACTCGTACAGGCCGTCGAGCTTCTCGCGGTCCTCCTTGGACTGCAGGCGTTCGCGGGTCGGCGCCGGGCTCTGGGTGCGCAGCCACGGGCGGATCGAGGCGTACTGCGCATAGAAATGCGTCAGGTCCGGCACCAGGTCCTTGATCACCGGCATGTGCGGCAACGGATAGATCGGGATCTCGCCGCTGCCGCAGTCCTCGATCGCCTTGGTGCAGGCCAGCGTGTTGGTGCCGTCGATGTTCATCGCGCAGGAGCCGCAGATACCCTCGCGGCAGGAACGGCGGAGCGTCAGCGTCGGATCGATCTCGTTCTTGATCTTCAGCAGGGCGTCCAGGACCATCGGGCCGCAGGTCGCCAGATCCACTTCGTAGGTGTCGGTGCGCGGGTTGGCACCATCGTCCGGGTTCCAGCGGTAGACCTTGAAGGTCCGGACCGACTTGCTGCCACCGGCGGCGGCGAAGTGCTTGCCCTTCTGGACCTGGGAATTCTTCGGAAGCGTGAATTGAGCCATCTGGATTCTCCCGGATCAGTAGACGCGCGGCTTCGGCGGCACGACCTCGACATCGTCGGTGAGCGTGTACATGTGCACCGGGCGGTAGTCGATGTGGGTGTTGCCGGCCTCGTCGAGCGAGCACACGGTGTGCTTGTGCCAGTTGGCGTCGTCGCGCTCCGGGAAGTCCTCGCGCGCATGGGCGCCGCGGGACTCGGTGCGGTTCTCGGCCGAGGTGATGGTCACCAGCGCCTGGCCCAGCAGGTTCTGCAACTCCAGCGTCTCGATCAGGTCGGAGTTCCACACCAAGGAACGGTCTGACACGCCGACATCGGCGAACGAGCGGTTGATCTCGCTCACTGCCTGTACGCCGTGGGCGAGCGATTCACCAGTGCGGAACACCGCCGCATCGGCCTGCATCGCGCGCTGCATGTTGTTGCGGATGGTCGCGGTCGGCAGCGGGCCCTGGGCGTTGCGCAGGCGGTCGAGGTTGGCGATCGACCTGTCGGTGGCATCGGCGGCAAGCGTCGGGTGCAGGCTATTGGGCTTGATCGTCTCGGCGGCGCGATTGGCGACCGCCCGGCCGAACACGACGAGGTCGAGCAGCGAGTTGGACCCGAGGCGATTGGCGCCGTGCACCGAAACGCAGGCCGCCTCGCCGATGGCGTAGAGGCCCGGCACCACGGTATCGGGATTGCCATCGCGCAGCTGCACCACTTCGCCGTGGTAGTTGGTGGGGATGCCGCCCATGTTGTAGTGCACGGTCGGGATCACCGGAATGGGCTGCTTCTCCACGTCCACGCCGGCGAAGATGCGTGCGCTCTCGGCGATGCCCGGCAGCTTCTCGTGGATATCCTTCGGGTCGAGATGGGTCAGGTCGAGGTGGATATGGTCACCATGCTCGCCGACGCCGCGGCCTTCGCGGATCTCGATGGTCATCGAGCGGCTGACCACGTCGCGGCTGGCCAGATCCTTGGCGTTGGGCGCGTAGCGCTCCATGAAGCGCTCGCCCTTGCTGTTGCGCAGGATGCCGCCCTCTCCACGCACGCCCTCGGTGATCAGGCAGCCGGCACCGTAGATGCCGGTCGGATGGAACTGCACGAACTCCATGTCCTGCAGCGCCAAGCCAGCACGCAACGCCATGCCACCGCCGTCGCCGGTGCAGGTATGCGCCGATGTCGCCGAGAAATAGGCGCGGCCATAGCCACCGGTTGCGAGCACGGTGCCGTGCGCGCGGAATAGGTGCAGGGTGCCCTCGGCCATGTCCAGCGCCAGCACGCCGCGGCAGACGCCTTCGGCATCCATGATCAGGTCGAGCGCGAAGTACTCGATGAAGAACTCCGCGTCATGCGCCGGCGACTGCTGGTAGAGCGTGTGCAGGATGGCGTGGCCGGTGCGGTCGGCGGCGGCACAGGTGCGCTGCGCGGTGCCCTGCCCGTAATGGGTGGTCATGCCGCCGAACGGGCGCTGGTAGATGCGGCC
>JAEXBT010000178.1 GCA_023393895.1 Pseudomonadota bacterium | reverse complement strand
TCCTGATCATCGGTGTCTGGGGCGGCCCGCGTCGCATCTACGCTGCGCTGAAGTTCTTCCTGTACACCTTCCTCGGCTCGGTGCTGATGCTGGTGGCGCTGATCTACCTGTACATCAAGGGCGGCAGCTTCCAGCTGGCCGACCTGTACCAGCTGCAGCTGTCGGCGCGGGAGCAGACCTGGATATTCTTCGCCTTCCTGATCGCCTTCGCGGTCAAGGTGCCGATGTTCCCGGTGCACACCTGGCTGCCGGACGCGCACGTGGAAGCGCCGACCGCCGGTTCGGTGATCCTGGCCGCGATCGCGCTGAAGATCGGTGGCTACGGCTTCCTGCGCTTCAACCTGCCAATCGTGCCCGATGCCAGCCACGAGTGGGCCTGGCTGGTGATCGCGCTGTCGCTGGTGGCGGTGATCTACGTCGGCCTGGTGGCGCTGGTGCAGGACGACATGAAGAAGCTGATCGCGTATTCGTCGATCTCGCACATGGGTTTCGTGACCCTGGGCATCTTCATCGCCATGGGCCTGATGCGCGAGTCCGGCAATGCCGACGCGGCGCGCCTGGGCCTGCAGGGCGCGATGGTGCAGATGATCTCGCACGGTTTCATTTCCGGCGCGATGTTCACCTGCGTGGGGGTCCTGTATGACCGCATGCACACCCGCATGATCCGCGACTACGGTGGCGTGGCGAACACCATGCCGTGGTTCGCCGCGTTCTTCGTGCTGTTCGCCTTCGCCAACTCGGGCCTGCCGGCCACCAGCGGATTCGTCGGCGAGTTCATGGTGATCCTGGCCAGCTTCCAGAAGCACCCGCTGCTGGCGTTCGCCGCCGCGACCACCCTGATCACCGGTGCGGCTTACACGTTGTGGCTGACCAAGCGGGTGATCTGGGGCAAGGTCGAGAATGCCCAGGTTGCCGGCCTTGTCGACATCAACGTGCGCGAGACCGTGGTGCTCGCGGCCTTTGCCGCCGGCGTGCTGCTGATCGGCATCTGGCCGAAGCCGCTCACCGACCTGATGGAGCCGTCCATCGCGCAACTGGCGACGCAGCTCGCCACCAGCAAGCTTTCCGGACTGTAATCGATGGCCACTACGCTCACCGCCCTGAACGCCGCTGACCTCTGGCCGATGCTGCCGGAGCTGGTGCTGGTCGGCGCGACCTTCGCGCTACTGTTGTTCGATCTGTTCTTCGATGTGCGCCAGAGCGGACGCACGCAACTGCTCGCCTTGCTGGTACTGATGGTCGTCGGCCTGATGGCGGCGACGGGCATGGGCGGGCATGGCGTCGTGATGCACGGAATGTTCACCCGCGACGGACTGTCCGACCTGGCCAAGGGCGTGATCTGCTTCGCGAGCGCCGGCTCGCTGGCCTATGGCTTCGACTACCTCAAGGAGCGCGGCAGCTACAAGGGCGAGGTCCCGGTGCTCGTCATGTTCGCGACCCTCGGGATGATGCTGCTGACCTCGTCCAACAACCTGGTGATGGTGTACGTCGGTCTGGAGATGCTGGCACTGTGTTCGTATGCGCTGGTGGCGCTGGAGCGCGACAACCCGCTGGCGACCGAGGCGGGCATGAAGTATTTCGTGCTGGGCGCGCTGGCTTCGGGCATGTTGCTGTACGGCATGTCTCTGGTGTATGGCGCCGCCGGCACGCTGGATCTGCCGCTGGTGCGCGCGGCCGCTGAGGGCGGACAGAATGGCCAGCTGTTGATGGCGGGCATGGTGTTCATGGTCGCCGGCATTGCATTCAAGCTAGGTGCGGCGCCGTTCCACATGTGGCTGCCGGACGTGTATCACGGCGCACCTACGCCGATCACCATGTTCATCGGCGCGGCCCCGAAAGTGGCGGCATTCGTCATGGCCTACCGCCTGCTGGAATCCGGGCTTGGCCCGCTGGATGATCGCTGGCGCGTGCTGATCGGTGGCCTCGCGGCACTGTCGCTGGTGGTCGGCAACCTGATCGCGCTTGCACAGACCAACCTCAAGCGCATGCTGGCGTACTCCACGGTCTCCCACATCGGCTTCCTGCTGATGGGTTTGGCCGGAGGCGGTGTCATCGGATACGGTGCAGCGCTGTTCTATGCGGTGGTCTACGTGCTGACCACGCTGGCGGCGTTCGGGGTGATCGTGCTGATGTCCCGGCATGGCTTCGAAGCCGAGGAAATCGCCGACTACCGCGGCCTGGCCCGGCGCAATCCGTGGATGGCGTTCCTTGTGCTCTGCATCATGGCATCGCTCGCGGGCGTGCCGCCGTTCATCGGATTCTTCGCCAAGCTCGACGTGATCCGCGCCGCGGTACAGGGTGACATGCTGTGGCTCGCGATCATCGGCGTGGTGTTCGCCGTCGTCGGCGCGTTCTACTACCTGCGCGTGATCAAGGCGATGTATTTCGACGATGCCGAGGACGCGCTGGCCCTCGCCGGGCCGCGCCCCAACCAGGGCATGCGCGTGCTGTTCGCGGTGAACGCGCTGGCCCTGCTGGTGCTCAGCCTCGGCCTGAACCCCATCCTCGCCTGGTGTCGCCAGGTCTTCGCCGCCTGAACGTTCCCGGCGCATGCGCTTGCATGAATAGCGGCTTTCCCGCATAATTCCGCTTCTGCTGCGGGGTGGAGCAGTCTGGCAGCTCGTCGGGCTCATAACCCGAAGGTCGCAGGTTCAAATCCTGCCCCCGCTACCACACACAGCCGGAAACGCCGCGTCGAAGGACGCGGCGTTTTTCGTTGCGCGGGTTCAGTCGCGGCGGCGTCCCGCGAGCAGGTTGATCAGGCGATCGGTATTCGCCCCGTACGGAGGCTTCGCGAGGCTCCCTAGGATCCGCGCGACCAGAGCGCCCTGCAGCAGTACCGGCTTCATGTGGGAAAAGCGCCGGAAGCCGGTTTCGCCGTGGTAGGCACCGATGCCGCTGGCACCGATGCCGCCGAATGGGAGGCGATGCTGGGCGAAGTGGAAGATGCAGTCGTTGATGGTGACGCCACCGGCATGGGTGTTGTCCAGCACATGGCGGACACGCTGGCTGTCGTTGTCGAAGTAGTACAGCGCGAGCGGGCGTTCCCG
>JAEXBT010000092.1 GCA_023393895.1 Pseudomonadota bacterium | reverse complement strand
GGATCTGGCGCTGGAGGTTGCTGCGCTCGACGATGTCATCGTCCACCAGGCGCAGGAAACCGAGGCCCGCGGCAGCCAGATAGAACGCCGCCGGCGCCCCCAGCCCCCCCGCGCCGACCATCGTGATGCGCGCGGCCTGCAGCCTGCGCTGGCCATCAATGCCGACCTCAGGCAGTCGGAACTGGCGCGAATAGCGGTCGAGGAAATCATCGTCGAACGTGGATGCCGCCATCGGCAGGCCCGCGGCGCGCCAGCCATCGGTGCCGCCCTCGACGCTGCCGATGCGCGTGAAACCCTGCGCCAGCATCGCAGCGGCGACATTGCGCGAACGCATGCCACGCTGGCAGATCAGCAGGACCTCGGCATCGCGTGCCAGTACGGCCGCGGCATCGGCCAGCAGGGCATCCTGAGCGATCGCCTCGGCGCCCGCGGCCATGCCGGTCGCCTGTTCGTCGCTCGAACGCACGTCGACCAGCCGCGCACCGGCGGCATGCCGCTCGCGTGCCTGGGCGGGCGTCAGCAGGCGCATCGCAATCAGCCCTTGCGCTTGACGTGGCGGATCAGCCGGCGCCTCTTCGCCACCTGCCGCTCGCTCAGCTCGTTCTTCTTGTCCTTGAACGGGTTCTCGCCTTCCTTGAAGATGAACCGCACTGGTGTGCCGATCAGCTTGAAGCGCTTGCGGAAGAAGTTCTCCAGATAGCGCTTGTAGCTGTCCGAGAGCGTGCGCAGGCGGGTGCCGTGGATGACGAAGGTCGGCGGATTGCTGCCGCCCGGATGGGCGAAGCGCAGCTTGGCGACGTGGCCGCGCACCACCGCAGGCGGATGCGCCTCGTAGGCCATTTCGATGGCGCGGTTGACCTCGCTGGTGCCAAACTCGCGCGTGGCCGAGGCATGGGCGCGATGCACCGCGCGGAACAGCTCGCGCAGGCCCGAGCCATGCAGCGCGGAAATGCGCACCGCCTCGGCCCAGTCCACGAAGGCGAGCTTGCGCGAGAGCAGCGCCTCGGCTTGTTCGCGCTGGTACTGGCTGAGGCCATCCCACTTGTTGATGGCGACGACCAGCGCGCGGCCGGCGTCGAGGATCGCGCCGAGCACGGTGGCGTCCTGGTCGGTCACGCCCTCGGTCGCGTCGAGCATCAGCACCGCGACCTGGCATTCCTCGATCGATTGCAGGGTCTTCACCGCGGAGAACTTTTCCACCGCCTCGTCCACCCGCGACTTGCGGCGCAGGCCGGCGGTATCGATCAGCCGGTACTTGCGGCCGTCGCGCTCCAGATCGACCGTGATTGAGTCGCGCGTCGTGCCGGGCACGTCCGAGGCGATCATCCGCTCCTCGCCAAGGATGCGGTTGACCAGCGTCGACTTGCCCACGTTCGGGCGGCCGATGAAGGCGATGCGGATGCGCTCGGGATCCTCGTCGAGGGTTTCGCCGCTGCCTGCTTCAGGCAGGCGCGGATAGACCTCGTCGAGCAGGTCGTCGATGCCGGAACGGTGCGAGGCGGCGGTCGGCACCACATCCTCGAACCCGTAGCGGGCAAACTCACCGGTGGCCTGGCGCACGTCCAGGCCATCGACCTTGTTGACCACCAGCAGCACCGGGCGCCCGGACTTGCGCAGCCAGCGCAGGATCTCGTCATCAAGCGCGGAAGGGCCTTCGCGTCCATCGACCACGAACAGCACCAGATCGGATTCCTCCGCCGCAGCGCGGGCCTGGCGCGCGGTCGCGCCGGCGAGCCCCTCCTCTTCGCCGGCGATGCCGCCGGTATCGATCAGGACGAACGGCTGGTCCTCGCGCAGGCGACAGACGCCGTAGTGGCGATCGCGGGTGACTCCGGGCTGGTCGTGGACCAGTGCGTCACGACTGCGCGTGAGCGCATTGAACAGCGTGGACTTGCCGACGTTGGGCCGCCCAACCAGCGCAACGATCGGCAACATGATGCTTACGGACCTGCGCGGTACGCGCCCAGGTTGCCGTCACTGTCCTGCACCAGCACCAGATCGCCGGCGACCACCGGCTGGGCGCGGATCGGCTTGCGCGAGGCGCGGGTGCGTGCGCTCATGCGCCCGTCGTCCAGCGAGAACCAGTGGAGGTAGCCATCGAAGTCACCGACCACCACGTGGTTGCCGACGACCGCGGGCGCGGTCAGCAGGCGGCGCGGATAGGAGGGCTGCTGCCACATCGGCGCGCCGGTATTGGCGTCTAGGCCCCAGACCACATCCTTCGCGTCGGTCAGGGCGAGGCGATCCCCGCCTGCACCGAGGCCGCCGACGCCACCCTGACCGTTCTGCACCCACAGCGGCCGGCCGCTTGGCGCTTCGATCGCCATGGTCTGCGGCTTGTAACTGCTGACGAACAAGGTCGCGCCCTGCAGCAGCGGCGCACCGTCGATGTCGTTCATCCGGTCCAGCTCGCTGCGGCCCTCGGGCTGCGCCACCGTGAGGTCCCAGAGCTCGGCACCCTCCGTGGCTGACAGCGCGACCAGCTTTCCGTTGTCGTTGCCCACGAAAACATAGCCCGGACCGAGCGCCAGCGGCGCGTTGCCGCGCACGGTGAGCGCCGGCATATCGCCTCGCCAGCTCCAGCGTCGCTCGCCGCTGCCGGCATCGAAAGCGGTGACGCGACCGTCGTTGGAGCGCACGAACACCATGCCCCCGCCAATGGCTGGCGCGGTGATGACTTCGTTCTGCACCTTGGCCGTCCACTTCTGCGCGCCGGTGGCGGCATCGAGCGCGACCACGTCGCCATTCAGGCTGCCGATCGCGACCGTCCCCTCACCCACGCCCGGACCGCCGGCATATCGCGCTTCCTTGTCGCCGGTCCAGGTCCACACCTGCTGGCCGGACTGCAGGTCGAGCGCGCGTACCGTGGCACCGCTGCCAGAGGCGAACACGCGCCCATCAGCCACCGCCGGACGCTGGCGCGCACCCGTGCGCAGTTCGCCGGGCCCCAGGTTGACCGACCAGACGCGGCTGACGGTGGTGGTCGGGGTGAATTCGACCAGTGCCGCCGGCTTGGTGTCCTGGTTGCCCTTGCCGCCGAACCAGCCCCTGATCGTGGTACAGCCGCCCAGCGCAAGGACACAGGCGGCGATGCCGAGGACTCGGAGGGCGGGACGTTGTGATGACATGCGTGATTCCTGTGGGGGTGCGCGATGGCGCGCGCGGGGATCAGGGGGTTGCGGTCTGGCCGCCGGCCTCCGCCAGCTTGAGCTCCACCACTTGACGCTCCGGTGAACCTTCCTCGAGCGTGCGCAGGGCCTGGCGATAGGATTGCTGTGCATCTGCCGCCTTGCCCAAGGCCAGCTGCGCATCGCCAAGCACCTGCAACGATGCCGCATCGTCAGGCTTTCCGAGCAGCGCCACCGCGTCGGCAGGCTTGCCGGTGGCGGTCATCAGCGTCGCGGTGCGCTGGCGCAGGATCCGGGCCAGCATCGGGTCGTCGCTTCGGGCCGCGGTCAGCACGGCAAGCGCCTCGGTCTCCTTGCCGGCATCGACATGGGCCTTGGCCAACTCGAGTGCCGCGAGCGCCGCATACGGGGTGCCTGCCAGCTTGCCGGATATCTGCGCGGCGGCCGTTTCGGGGTTCTGTGCCACTGCCTGCTCGAAGCGGTCGTACTCGCCCGCCACCGCATCGCGGTCCGCACTGCGGCGATCCTGCCACTGGCCCCAGCCCCAGATCAGCGCGAGCCCAAGCACGATGCCACCCAGTAGGCCCGCTGCGTTGCGTTGCAGCCAGGAGCGGACGCGCTCGCCCTGCTCGTGTTCGTTCAACAATTCATCCATGGAAACGGATATCCGGACCGCGCCGGGCGCGGCTTCTTGGCTTCAGGAGAGTCGCCCGACGGGGCGATATCGCTTCACTCGGCCGAACTGACCGGCGAACCGTCAGAGGATACCTCAAAGCGGGCCACGTTCGACCGCAGCCAGGGCGCCAGATCCACCGGTTGGCCCGCGTGCGTCACCCGGACTTCGGACGCATTGCCGACCACTGCGCGACCCAGTTGCCCCGCGGCGAACTGCTTGCGGTCGCCCGCCTTCATCAACCCTTTTTCCAGCGTGCTGCCGTCCGGCGCATAGAACTGGACCCAGCTTTCACCGTCGAACTCGAAGCTGAGCGCGGCTGCGGTAGCCTGCGGTTTCGGCAGGGATGCCATCGACGCGGCCACCGGCTCACGCGGCACCGGCATCAGTTCTGCCCCCGGTGCGCCTGCAGCCGACTCCAGCTGTGCCTGCTGGGCTTCCGGCACCGGGGACCGGGTCGCGACCATGTAGACCGGAATCACCAGGCCGGCCGTCATCACCACGTACACGATCTTGCTGCCCAGCTGCGAGAAGAACCGCTCCCAGCCCGGGGTGTGGTCGTGGCTGATCAGCTCCACGGGCCTTGCCGGTGCCACTTCGGCCTCCTCGACGAAGGCGTTGGCATCCAGCCCAAGCAGGCGCGCGTAGCTGCGCAACTGGCCGCGCACGAAAACCGGTGCGCCGAGCCGGGCCCAATCCCCGGCTTCAAGTGCCTCCAGCACCCGCGTCGGCATCCGCGCCTCGGCGCTGGCCTCGGCGATCGTCCGCCCCGTTCGCTCCCGCGCTTCACGCAGTTGCCGGCCACAGAGCTGTTGCTTCTCGTTGCTGGAGGTGTTCATCGCGTCATTTCCCGGGAGACGGGTTTCGAGTGTTTGGAAATTCCGAGCGCAGGCGCTGGCGATAGCGATCGGCGGAACGACTGTCACCCAGCCGATCCTCTATCTCCAGCGCGGTCTGCAAAGCGGATGCACTGGCGGGCGCCGCCGATAGCCGGCGCTCGATGAAGGAGCGCGCTTCCAGCGCATCGCCTTGTGCCAGCGAGAACCTGGCGAGCGATTCCAGCGCAAGCGCGTGGTTGGGAACGAAATGGATCGCCTGTCGCAGGTAGCTGTCGGCCCGCGCATTGAGCCCCGCACTGAGCGCACAGGCACCGGCGTTGGCAAGGCTGTCGGCACGCGCCTCCGCCGCCTGTGTGTTCACCGCATGGTCGAAATAACGCAGCGCCTCGACCGGCTGCCCGTTGCGGCATAGCCATGCGCCGTAATTGGATGCCTCTGCCGCGCGCCCTGCGGACAGTTGCGCGGCCTTGCGGAACCAGTCGCCCGCTTCGGTGGAGCGGCCACGGCTTTCGGCCACCAGACCGAGCACGGTGTGCGCATCGACCGATTGCGGATCCGCCTTGAGTGCCGCGCGGGCGTTCTTTTCAGCGCTGACGAAGTCGCCGGTGGAATAGGCGCTGGTCGCGGCATCCACCTGCTGTTGCGCCGAGAGCCTTGCCCTCACCTCTGCGCTGTCACGCACGCGCACCGGCTGGCGGACCTGCTCCACCTCCATCTTCTTGAGATTGGGCTTGATGAATGTCAGCCGGCTGCAGCCGGTCATGGCCAGCAGACCTGCCAGCAGAAGCACCGCCCACACGAAACGCTCAGGCCGCGGCATCGATGCCCCCTTCCTGCGCAGCCACGCGCTTGGCATGCTCGGCCTGTCGACGCGTGCGATCGAGTACCTGGCCCTTGAGCTGGCCGCAGGCGGCATCGATGTCATCGCCGCGGGTGCGCCGCAGCGGCGCCACCAGCCCTGCGTTGTTCAGTACCTTCTGGAAGGCACGGATGTCCTCTGCCCCGGAGCGGGCGTAACGCGTGCCCGGGAACGGGTTGAACGGGATCAGGTTGACCTTGGCCGCGTCCTTCATCTGCACGCGACGGTCGAAGTCGCGCATCAGGTTGGCGAGTGCACGCGCGTGCTCCGGCTGGTCGTTGACACCCTTCATCAGCGTGTACTCGAACGTCACCGACTCGCCCTTCTTGCGCAGCGCGTAGCGCACGCAGGCGTCCATCAGCGTGGCGATGTCGTACTTGCGGTTGAGCGGCACCAGCTCGTCGCGCAGGTCGTCGAACGGTGCGTGCAGGGACACTGCCAGCGACACGTCGCTCTCGGCCGCGAGGCGGTCGATCATCGGTACCAGCCCGGCAGTCGAGAGCGTGACGCGCTTGTTGGCGAGGCCGTAGCCGAGGTCGTCGCGCATCACACTCATCGCGGTGACGACGTTGTCGAAATTCATGAGCGGCTCGCCCATCCCCATCATCACCACGTTGGTGACGCGGCGCTGCCTGTGCGGGACGTTGCCGAGGTGCTTCGCAGCCACCCACACCTGGCCGATGATCTCGGCGGCCGACAGGTTGCGGTTGAAACCCTGCGTAGCGGTGGAGCAGAAGCTGCAGTTGAGTGCGCAGCCCACCTGCGAGGACACGCACAGCGTGCCGCGCCCCTTGTCCGGGATGTACACGGTCTCGATGGCATTGCCGCCATCCATGCCCAGCAGCCACTTGTGGGTACCGTCTTCCGAGCCCTTGTCGAAGAGCACGTTGGGGACGACGATCTCGGCATGCTGCTCCAGCTTGGCCCGCAGCGCCTTGCCGAGGTCGGTCATTTCATCGAAGGTGGTGACGTGGCGGTGGTGGATCCACTTCATCACCTGGTGCGCGCGGAAACGCTTCTCGCCGAGTGTCTCGACGAAGAAGCGCTCCAGACCTTCGCGGTCCAGCTCCAGCAGGTTCTGGCGCTGCGCGGTGCTCATGGCATCAGCGGCCGATCACGTCCGTGGCCGGGAAGAAGTAGGCGATCTCGATCGCGGCGTTCTCCAGCGAGTCCGAACCGTGCACGGCGTTGGCATCGATCGAATCGGCGAAGTCGGCGCGGATGGTGCCGGCTGCGGCTTCCTTCGGGTTGGTTGCGCCCATCAGTTCGCGGTTCTTCAGCACCGCGCCCTCGCCTTCGAGCACCTGGATCATCACCGGGCCGGAGATCATGAAGTTGACCAGCGCGCCGAAGAACGGACGCTCACGATGCACGGCGTAGAAGCCCTCGGCTTCCTGCTTGGACAGCTGCTTCATCTTCGCGGCGACGACCTTCAGGCCGTTCTTCTCGAAACGCGAATAGATCTCGCCGATCACGTTCTTGGCGACGGCATCGGGCTTGATGATGGAAAGGGTGCGCTCCTGCGCCATGGGGGTCTCCGGATGTGAGGCACGGGAGTCGGATACCCCCGCGTACGTTGAGAGTGGTTTCCGCGAAGAATCGCGGGGTTAGCGAGCAAAGTGCCCACAAGTCTAACGAATGCTTGACGCCGCGTACACATGCCGTCACGCGAATTCCCAAGCCTTGACGCGGGGTTCGCGCTGATGCAAAGTCAATCGATTGTTTGAAGCAGGCATTAGGACATGGCGACCGCGCAGTTCAGCACCAAGGACCGGATCCTGAACGCCGCAGAAGCCCTGTTCGCCCAACAGGGGTTTTCCGGAACCTCCCTGCGTGAGGTCACCGGGCTGGCCGACGTCAACATCGCCGCGGTCAACTACCACTTCGGCAGCAAGGAAAACCTCATCAACGAGGTGTTCCGGCGGCGCATGGACGAAATGAGCGAATCGCGGATTTCCCTGCTGAAACAAGCGGTTGCACAGAATCCGGGGGAGACGGAGGCGATCCTACGAGCCTTCGTTGCACCTGCACTCGCGGTATCCCAGGAGCCGGGTGGCGTCGCCTTCATCCGCGTCATCGCCCGTGCCTATGCCGAGAAGAACGATGGCCTTCGGGCCTTCCTGTCCGCCCGATACGGCCATGTCCTGCGCGAATTCGCCCAAGCACTCGCGGTCTGCCTGCCGCATCTGGGCAAGGAGCAGCTGTACTGGCGGCTGGACTTCCTGTCCGGTGCACTCACCTATGCGATGGCCGATTTCGGCGCCATCAAGCGTCCGGCCAATGCCAGCGAGGCCGCCCACCAGCGGCGCGCGGCGGACGAACTGATCACCTTCGCGGCTGCCGGCTTCAAGGCCGCCGCCTGACCCCATCCATTCCGAGGAGCCCCGAGATGTCCGAAAAACTGCTGATCCGCCGCGTTGCCGTCCTCGGCGCCGGCGTGATGGGCGCGCAGATCGCCGCGCAGCTGGTCAACGCCGGCATTGATACCGTCCTGTTCGACCTGCCCGCAAATGAAGGCGACAAGAACGGCATCGTGCAGAAGGCGATCGCCAATCTCGGCAAGCTCTCGCCCGCCCCGCTCGGCAGCAAGGCGCTGGCCGAAGCGATCGTGCCGGCCAACTACGAGACCGGCCTTGGCGAGCTCGAAAGCTGCGACCTCATCATCGAGGCGATCGCCGAGCGGATGGACTGGAAGCAGGACCTGTACCGCAAGATCGCGCCGCACGTGCCCGCGCACGCGGTGCTGGCGTCGAACACCTCGGGCCTGGGCATCGAGAAGCTGGCCGACGTGCTGCCGGAAGAGCTGCGCCACCGCTTCTGCGGCGTGCACTTCTTCAACCCGCCGCGCTACATGTACCTGGTCGAGCTGATCCCGACCCGCCACACCGAATCGTGGGTGATGGAAGGGCTGGAAAGCTTCCTGACCAGCTACGTCGGCAAGGGCGTGGTGATCGCGCGCGATACGCCGAACTTCATCGGCAACCGCATCGGCGTGTTCTCGATCCTCGCAACCATGCACCACACGCAGCAGAGCGGGCTCGGCTTCGACACCGTGGATGCGCTGACCGGCCCGCTGCTCGGTCGCCCGAAGTCCGCCACTTATCGCACTGCCGACGTGGTCGGCCTCGACACCATGGCGCACGTCATCAAGACCATGGCCGATACCCTGCCGGGTGACCCGTGGCACAAGTACTTCGATGCGCCGGCGTGGCTGAAGGCGCTGATCGAGAAAGGCGCGCTCGGCCAGAAGAGCGGTGCCGGCATCTTCCGCAAGGAAGGCAAGGACATCAAGGTGATCGATGTCGCGAAAGCCGACTACGTCGCCTCGAACATGGAAGCGGCGCCCGAGGTGGTGGAGATCCTCAAGGAGAAGGACCCGGCGAAGAAGTTCGCCGCCCTGCGCGCCAGCGAGCACCCGCAGGCGCAGTTCCTTTGGGCGATCTTCCGCGACCTGTTCCACTACAGCGCCTACCACCTCAAGGACATCACGGACACCGCTCGTGACGTGGACCTGGCGATCCGCTGGGGCTACGGTTGGTCGATGGGTCCGTTCGAGACCTGGCAGGCCGCCGGCTGGAAGCAGGTGGCGCTGTGGATCGACGAGGACATCAAGGCCGGCAAGGCGATGAGCGATGCGCCCCTGCCGGAATGGGTGCTCTCGCGCGATGGCGTGTACGCGGCCGATGGCAGCTTCAGCCCGAGCCAGGGCAAGGACGTGCCGCGCTCGACGCTGGCCGTGTATGGCCGCCAGCGTTTCCCGGACCCGGTGCTGGGTGAGAAGTTCGCGCAGGGCGAGACGGTCTGGGAGAACGAGGGCGTGCGCCTGTGGCGCGATGCCGGCGACGATATCGCCGTGGTCAGCTTCAAGACCAAGCTGCACACCGTGAACGACCACGTACTCGATGGCCTGCAGGAAGCGATCCGCATCGCCGAGAAGCTGTTCAAGGGCCTGGTGATCTGGCAGGCGAAGGAGCCCTTCTCCGCCGGCGCCGACCTCGCCGGTGCGCTCGGTCTGCTCAAGGAAGGCAAGGTGGACGCCTTCGAGGCGATGGTCGCCAACTTCCAGCGCACCTCGCAGGCGATCAAGTACTCGCTGGTGCCGGTGGTCGCTGCGGTGCGCGGGCTGGCACTCGGCGGCGGCTGCGAGTTCCAGATGCATTCGGCACGTACCGTCGCGCATCTGGAAAGCTACATCGGGCTGGTGGAGGCTGGCGTCGGCCTGCTGCCGGCCGGTGGCGGCCTGAAGGAATTCGCGGTGCGCGCGTCGAAGGCCGCCGGGCCGAACGGTGACGTTTTCGCCGAACTGAAGAAGGTGTTCGAGACGGTGGCGATGGCAAAGGTCTCGACCTCCGCGCTCGAGGCCAAGGAGCTCGGTCTGATGCGCCCGGACGACCGCGTGGTGATGAAT